>JBBQFE010000138.1:0-7395 GCA_038321605.1 Mycobacteriales bacterium
AGCCGGCCCGATGACCCGTCCGACCCGCTGCGCGCGACCACCCGCACTCCGGTCAAGCCCGCAAAACGCAGCTGGGGACTGCGGCTGCTGAACTGGGCCCGGCGCGGTTTCAGCCAGCCGGCCATCCTGGCGCTGCAGGGCGAGTCGACCCTGCGGTGGCTCTCGGGGTTCATCACCATCTTCCTGGCGTTCTACATCGAGTCGGTCTCGCACGGCTGGCAGGCGGTGGCCAGCCTGGGCGCCATGGGCGCGGCCACCGGGGTGGGCAACTTCGCTGGTACCGGGATCGGCACCCGGCTGAAGATGGCCCGTCCGGATCTGATCATCCTGGCGTGCAACGCACTGGCCGCAGTTGCCTGCCTGATCACCGCGGTCTTCTTCAGCCTGGCGTTGGCGATCGTGGCCTGCCTGCTGGCGGCCCTGAGCAATGCCCTGGCGAAGCTGTCCCTCGACGCGGTGATCCAGCGTGACGTGGCCGAGTCGCTGAGATCCTCGGCGTTCGGACGTTCCGAGACGTTCCTGCAGCTCTCGTGGGTGCTGGGCGCCACGATCGCACTGCTGCTCCCCCCGAAGAACGGCGAACTGGGGTTCACCGTCGCCGCAGCGCTGACGGTGCTGGTGGCGATCTTCATGGCACTGCGGGAACGGGCGGTACGTGCCGCTCGCCACACTCCGCCGCCTCGCTCGGCGGCCGAGGTTCACCCCGGTAATCTCGGCACGTGACCGCGACCAGCAATGAACTCCGCTCCGATGGCCCGTCTCGCAACGGGGTCGAACCTGGTCGGCACCGCACCCGCCGGCTGATCCGGTCCGCCGCCGCCACGCTGGCCGTCCTGGCCGCCGCCGCCCTGTTGTCCGGCTGCACGAAGCCGCAGCCCACGGTCACGGTGTTCTCCGGCTCGGACTCGAAGGCGGTCGCTGCCCAGGCGCCCTGCGTCATCCTGGGCAGTTGCGCCGAGGACGTCGGCAAGTACGCCCACATCACCGTGCGGGGTGGATCGCAGATCCTGCTGGACGCGCCACGCGACCTGGCCAACGCGGGCTGGATCGTCACCGCCTACATCCGCGACACGGCGGGCAAGAACACCCCGCT
This sequence comes from Mycobacteriales bacterium, assembly GCA_038321605.1. Taxonomy (GTDB): domain Bacteria; phylum Actinomycetota; class Actinomycetes; order Mycobacteriales; family Jatrophihabitantaceae; genus Jatrophihabitans_A. The sequence continues at coordinate 1,094 of JBBQFE010000138.1, forward strand.
CACCAGCCCGCAGGGCGTCAGTACGACCTCGGTGATCAAGGACCTGGTCGCCCGGGTCCAGGTGCCCCAGGCCACCAGTGGCAGTTACTTCCTGCAGGTGTCCTCGGTGAAACCGAGCAATCAGCTGACCACCTGGATAGTGAACGTCGAACTGACCGCCTGACTCCGGTGGCCCGAATCCTGGTGGTCACCGCCGCCGCCGCCGAACGGGACGCGGTGGTTGCCGGACGCAGCGCCGCGATCGGAATGGTCGACGGCATCGAGGTGCACCGCAGCGTCACCGGTGCGGGGATGGTCGACTCCATCGCGGGCGGGGTGGGCGTGGCAGCCGCCGCGGTGGCCACCTGCTGCGCGCTCAGGCACGGTTATGACCTGGTGCTGTCGGCCGGCATCGCCGGCGGGTTCCCGGCCGCACCTGCCTGTTCGGTGGTGGTCGCTCACGCGGTGGTGCACGCCGACCTCGGTACGCAGACACCGGCAGGTTTCACCTCGATGGCCGCGCTGGGCTGGGGGCCCGTGCGCTTCGAGTTGGATCAGCACCTCAGCCACGAACTGGCGCAGCGCACCGGGGCCGTCCTCGGTTCGATCCTGACCGTCTCCAGCATCACCGGCACGCAGCCGCGGGCCGATGAACTTCGCTCGGAGCACCCCGATGCGGTGGCCGAGGCGATGGAGGGGGTCGGGGTCTACCGGGCCGCCACCATGGCAGGGGTCGCGTTCGGCGAGATCCGCACCATCTCCAACCGGGTCGGTCCGCGCAATCGGGACGACTGGCGGGTGGGCGACGCCCTCTCGGCGTTGACCGTCGCTTTCGATCAGCTCCTCGCCGACCCACTGCCGGCCAACGCCTGGAAAGGCAGCACCGCATGAGCAGCCCCGCAGCATTGTCACTGGCATTTTCCCCTTGTCCCAACGACACATTCGTCTTTCACGCCTGGACGCACGGATTGATTCCGGGCGCTCCCACGGCGGCGGTGACGTTCGCAGATGTGGACGTGACCAACAACGCCACCGAGCGGGGCGAGTTCGATGTCGTCAAGGTGTCCTATGCGGCGCTGCCCTGGCTGCTCGACGATTACCGGCTGCTGCCGTGCGGTGGCGCCCTCGGACGCGGCTGCGGACCGCTGGTCCTCACCCGCGATCCGCGCCCGACCCTGGACGGCGCGCGGGTTGCCGTGCCGGGTGAGCGCACCACCGCCTACCTGCTGATGCGGTTGTGGGCAGCCGGCCAACACCCGTCTGCCATCGAGGTGGTGCCGTTCGCCGAGATCATGCCCGGCGTCCGCGACGGCAAGTACGACGCCGGCCTGGTGATCCACGAAGCACGGTTCACCTACCCGTCGTACGGCCTGACCGCACTGGCTGATCTGGGCGAATGGTGGGAGGGCCACACCGGCCACCCGATCCCGCTCGGCGCCATCCTCGCCCGACGGGACGGCGGTCGGCCAGAACTGGATCCGGCACTGCTGACCGACGTGATCCGGCGCTCCGTCGACTACGCCTTCGCCCATCCGCAGGCCTCGGCCGGCTACGTCGCCGAGCATGCTCAGGAGATGGATCCGGCCGTGCAGCGCCAGCACATCGCCCTGTACGTGAACGAGTTCAGCCGGGACCTCGGCGACGAGGGTTACGCCGCGATCACCGAACTGCTGGAGCGGGCGCACACCGCCGGCCTGGTACCGGCGATCGGTTCACTCAGGGACTGAAACCGGCGCGGCGGCGGTCGCGCCCGGGCCGGTACCCGTGGCCGGCCCGGCTTCGCCCGCGTGGTGCCGGTGCTCATCGGCGACCGGGGTCAGCCCTACCGCCAGTACCGGGAACAGTGCTGCCAGCAGAAAACCCAGCGCGTAGCCGTGCGTGGAGATCAGGCCGCCGAGCAGCGGTGGGGTCAGCGTCGCCGCGATGTTCTGCGCGGTGTTCTGCACCCCCATCGCGCGTCCGGCCCAGGACCGGCCGGCGATCTCGGCGACCGAGGTGAATCCCAGTCCGTTGTCGGCCACGGTGATGACCGCGCCGACGATCAGCACGCCGACCACCCACGCCGCGTGCAGCCGGTCCCCGAGCGCCAGCGCCAGCATCACCGCGGCACTGGCCACGGCGAGCTGCCGCATCGGGGTCAACCGGCTGCCCACCCGGTCGGACCAGATCCCGCTGCCGATCCGGCCGGCCGCGCCCAGCAGTTGAGCGACGAACAGCAGGCGCCCGGCCGCGACGGGATCCCAGTGCCGTGCACCGACCAGATAGACCATCGAGAACGCGGACACCGCGAACTGCGGCACCACCAGCATCGTCGAGGCCGCATGCAACCGCCAGAGCGTGGGTGCTGCGTAGGGTCGTCCACCCGTCAGCTGCGCGTGATCTGCGGGCCGCGGTGGATCGAGGGCCAGTGCGGCCACCAGGACGGCCAGCACGGCGCAGCTGACCGCCGGGATCCACAGTGCCGGGCCCACTCCCCAGCGGTGCGCGACCGGCGGCAGCAGCAGCGCGGCGTACGCCACTCCCAGCGGCTGCCCGGTCTGCCGGATCCCCATCGCGAGGCCACGTTCGTGGGCTGCGAACCAGCCCAGCACCATCCGGCCACTGGCCGCGTTCACCGAAGCGGCCGAGGCCCCCGCCAGTGCCAGCAGGACCGACAGCCCTGCCACCCCATGCTGGACGGTGGCGGACACCAGAAAGAGACCGGCAAGGGCGAGGCCCAGCGCGATGATCCAGCGTTCGCCGTACCGGTCGGCCAACGCACCCCAGGCGACCAAGGTCAGCAGCAGGCCGAGCGCGGGTGCGGCGACGACCACGCCGGCCACGCCGAGCGACACCGAGAGTTCATCTCGGATCTGGGGCAGCAGCATCGGCAGGCCGTACAGGAACGAGCAGGCCGAAGCCTGCGCGAGCAGACCGAGCGCCAGAATCAGCCATCGCCGGTGGCCCTGCTGCTGCACACCTGACCGCGTCCGCACGCGTGACCGCATCCGCACACGTGACCGCATCCGAACAGCCCACTGCATCCGAACACCCCACTGCATCCGAACACCTCTTCTCGCGCCGTCGATCCGCAGCAACGCTACCCGGTGCTCTCATCTACCAGGAAAGTAATCCCGATTAGTGAGATAGCGTCGCTAGCCACGTTGTCTGAGAACGACTCAGGCCCCGGCGAACGCCGGGGCCTGAGGGACGAACGTACGCGGCGCTAGACCTCGAGGTTGTCAGCCACCGCGCGCAGCAGCGTGGCCACCTTCTTGCCCTCGGCCCGATCCGGATAATGACCGCGACGGAGCGAGTTGCCGACCTTGTCCAGCAGCTTGATCAGGTCTTCGACGATGGGCGTCATCTCGTCGGCCGGCCGGCGGGTCGCCTTGGCCACCGAGGGAACCGGGTCCAGCAGGCGGACCTGCAGCGCCTGATTGCCCTTACGACCCTGCACGATGCCGAATTCGACCCGCTGTCCTGGCTTGAGCTCTGGCACGCCGGCGGGCAGCGCGTCCTTGTGGACGAAGACGTCAGCGCCCTCATCGTCGGCGAGAAAGCCGAAGCCCTTCTCGGTGTCAAACCACTTCACCTTGCCCGACGGCATGAGTGAACTCCCTACTGCTCGCAAAGGCGCCCCCCAAGTTGGGGCCGCATAGAAAACGCCCGCACGTCGTGCGGACGTCAATGTCACAGAATATCGTGGTCACACTAGCCGCCGCACCCGAGATACTGGTGACATGCCCGACGCACGTGGAGAAACCCAGCCGACTGACCCAGCTCAGCCGGCACGGCCGCGCTCGGTCCTGATCGGTCTGGCCCTGTTCGCGGTCGGCCTTGGGTTCCTCGTCATCACCGTCACGCCGTTCTTCTTCGGCGATCACAACCGACCGGTCTGGCTGAACGTGGCGTGCATGCTGGCGCCGCTCGGCTTCATCGTCGCCGTGACCGGCGGCATCCGCGCGGGCCGGCGTGATCAGCGCGAGGCAGCAGCGGCGGTCAAGAGCCGGACTCGGTAGTCCGCGAGCCTCAGCCGGCCAGCCAGACCTTGGCGTCGGCGAGCACGGGGGCCGGCAACTGGGGTGCGGTGAGCAGCTTCGCGGCCAGTCCGCGGTCACCGGTCATCGCGCGGAACGTCTCGCCGAGGGTGAGGCCGTGAGCCGGCCGGTCGAGGACGGTGATGGCATCCCCCGCCTCGACCGTGCCCTCTTCGAGCACCCGCAGGTACGCCCCCGGCCGTCCCGCCTCGGTGAACCGCTTGATGAGCTTGTCGACGTTCCAGAAGCCGGCGAAGGTGCGGCACGGGATGCGCGGCACGCAGACCTCGAGCAGGGCGCCCCCCACCCGCCAGGTCTCACCGATCACGGCGTCGGTGACGGGCAGGCCGACGGTGGTCAGGTTCTCACCGAACGAGCCGGCCGCCAGGTCGAAGTCCAGCTCGGCGCCCAGCTCGTCCTGCCACCACCGGCGGTCCTCCTCGGCATAGGCATAGACGGCCTGGTCGATCCCGCCGTGATGGCGTACGTCGCACACCGTGTCCCCGTCGACGCCGAGCGTTCCCAGCCGCACCGGGCCCGGTGCCGGACGCTTGTCGATACCGGTCCGGGGCAGCGGTGTGCCGGCCGGAGTCTTGGCCGAATAGGACACGTCGTCCCTGACCACTGCGAGATTGACGGATACGAGTGATGCATCTCCGGTCGCCATGAGCCCCAGCCTATCGGCGTGGCACACTAGATATTTGTCGACAGAGGGTGGGTAGCACATGGACAGCTCGGTTTCGCCGCGGACCTCGGCGCCCCAGTTGAACTGGGAATCTGACTACCCGGAGCACCCGGTGAACGAGTTGCTCGCCCAGAAACCGGGTTCGCAGAGCCCTTTCGGTGACGACATCACGTTCCCGCTGCCGGTCGAGAGCCTGTACTACGAACACCCCACGCCGGAGAACCGCCCGAACCGAGCGGGTCACTGAGCTGGCGATTCACTGTCCGGCGCTGTCGTGACCGAGCGACGGGCCGCGTCACCGCCGGTTGACGATCGCGCCGCCGGTGCCGGCGGCGAACCGCCGCGAAGCCTCACCGACTGGCTCCGCCGGAGCACCGACGCAGAGCTCGTCGCCCTGTTACGTCGCCGTCCCGATCTCGCACTGCCCGCCCCGGTGGACATCGCCACCCTGGCTGCCCGGGCCGGGGTGCGCAGCTCCATCGCCCGCGCCCTGGACGGCCTGGATGCCTTCACCCTTCGGGTTCTCGAGGTCGCGGTCGGCCTGGGTGACGCTGTCACGCTGCCCGAGATCGCCGAGTGGTTCGACGCCGCACCAGGTCCCTCAGGTCCGGTGGCGAGCGCCGTGCACCGCCTGCGGGACTGGCTGCTGCTGTGGGGAGCCGATGACGACCTGCACCCGGTCGGCGCGGTGCGCGAGGTGCTCGGTCCCTATCCGGTCGGCCTCGGACGGACGTCCGAACAGCTCTACTCGATGGTCAACGACCTCACCCTGGCGCCGTTGCTCCGTGCCCTGGGGCTGCCTGCCGCGAGCCAGCCCCGCTCCGGATCGATGGCTGCCGCCGCCGTGGTCGACTCGCTGGACGAGCTGCTCGCCGCATCCGGGGAGGCCGAGCTGAGCATCCTGCGCCGGCTCGCTGCCGGTCCCCCGATCGGCACCCTGCGCAATGCCACCCAACCGTCGGCCGGCGCTGTCGCCAGCGCTCGGGCCGCCCTGGGCGCCAGTGCGCCGGACGGCCGTGCCCGAAGCGCCGAGCAGGCCAACCCGGCCCGCGACCTGCTGGACCGGGGGCTGTTGGTTCCGGTGGACCGGGACACGGTGGAGCTGCCCCGCGAGGTCGCGCTGCGGTTGCGCCGGGTACCTGCGGGCGAGGTCTCGGCGCTGCCTCCTGAGCTGGCGGCAGTGGAGCGTGGCAGCACCGTGATCGACGGCGGTGGGGCCACCGCGGTGCTCGAGACGGTCCGCCTCACCGAGGTGCTGCTGGACGCCATCGCCGCAGACCCGCCGGCCCAAGTGCGGGCAGGCGGCCTCGGGGTACGCGAGGTACGCCGGCTGACGAAGCTGCTGGACACCGACGAGTCGATCACCGTCCTGCTGATCGAGGTCGCCTACGAGGCGGGCCTGCTGTCTGTGACGACCCACGTCGACCCGACCTACCTGCCCACCACCGAGTACGACGCGTGGCTACGGCGCGCCACCCCGGCCCGTTGGGTGCAGCTGGCCGCAGCCTGGCTGGCCATGACCCGGCTGCCGAGCATGATCGGTGAGCGCGATGACCGGGACAAGACCATCGCCCCGCTGTCGGCTGAGGTCGAACGGCACAGCGCGCCGGGGCTTCGGC
>JBBQFE010000139.1:0-7357 GCA_038321605.1 Mycobacteriales bacterium
GACCCCGAAACCGGTGCGTTGGCCCTGGCGGTGATCGGGGCGTGGTCAGCACCCCAACCCGGCACACCCCCACCCGACGCACCCCCACCCGGCGGCGAGCCTGGCACCCCAGACACCGGAGACGACACCGACACCGACACCGGCACCCCCGGTGTCCGGGTTTTGCGGACGCCGGGTCAGCGCCGCCATGACGCGGTCCGGCAACTACTCACCCGCGCCGTCAACGGCCCCGGACTACCCACCAGTGGTGGGGTGCCCGCGACCGTGCTCATCACGATGACCGCAGACCAATTCAGCACCGGCACCGGACTGGCCACCACCAGCCACGGCCAGCACCTCGCCATCCCCACCGCCCTCCGAATCGCAGGCAAAGCGACGATCGCGTGGGTGGTGCACAACAGCCGCGGCGGGATCCTCACCTACGGCACCACCCGCCGCATCCCCAGCACCGCGCAAACCCTCGCCCTCATCGCCCGAGACCAAGGCTGCGCCTTCCCCTCCTGTGACCGTCCACCGGAATGGACCGAACGACACCACATCACCCCCTGGGCCCAAGGAGGCGAAACAAACCTCAACAATTTGGTCCTGCTCTGTGACCACCACCACGACCACCACACCCACCGAGGCTGGACCATCACCATCCACGACGGCGTCCCCTGGTTCACCCCACCCCCCTGGCACGACCCCACCCAAACACCCATCCGACACCCCAGACACAACCAACTACAACTCACCTGACACGGGGGTGCCATGCTCAAACGATCACCGGAACCTGCCGTCATCGGAACGTGCCGTTGCCGGAGCCTGCGTCGTCCGAACGTGCCGTTGCCCGAGCCTGCCGTTGCCCGACCGTGCCGTTGCCCGACCGTGCCGTTGCCCGAACGTGCCGTTGCCCGAACGTGCCGTTGCCGGAGCCTGCGTTGTCCGAACACGCCGTGTCCGAACACCCACGAAAGGCATATCGCGTAGGGATGATGTCCCTAACCGCGCCTGCACCGATGGCGAGCTCGACGCGGGATCTCCCTAGACTGGCCGACGGCGATACCATCCAAATCCCGGTAGGGATGCCGCCGTAACGCTTGAGCAATCACCGACGACGTCAGCCGCTACCGGAGAGACCTGTTGACGTCGCTCACGTACAGGGCAGCACGACCCGTACCTGCGGGGTAGCAGTTGCACTGCTGGGGTAGCGCCCCCGGTGCCGGTAGTTGTTGCACCGCAAACAGCAGGCCCGACATTGGTAGCCGTCCCGATGTTGCTACCGGCACGCGACTCACCCGAAGCTGAAGTCGCCGTCCGCCGTCCGTCCGAGCTGATGTTCGCCGACGGCCGCCTCGGTGGGGATCGCAGCGTAGATGTGTGGAAACTCCTGCTTCATGCCGTACAGATCCTCGACCACCACCGGCGCGGCCACCAGAGCCGGGTCGATCTCGACGACGATCAGGTCTTGGCGGTCGTGGTAGCGAAGGTTGGCGGTCCCTGCCACCTGATGCCGGAACGAAAAATGCACAAAGCCCTCAGTGGCGAGCGACTCCGGCGCGTACCTGCCCACTTCGCAGGCCGCCCGCCACTCGGCTAAGCCCACCAGATGGAACAGCGAGCCGATCGCGCCCCCTGAGCCGATCGCACCCCCTGGGCCGATCGCACCCCCTGGGCCAACCGCACCCCCTGGGCCGATCGCGTCCCCTGGGCCGACTGGGTCCTGGCCGGCGACAGGCGGCTGCAACTGCTCTGACACCCGAGCTTCTCAGCCGTCGAACCGCGGCGACTCGGTACGGGTGCGCTTCAGTTCGAAGAAGTACGGGTTGCCGGCCAGCAGTCTCGTGCCGTCCCAGATCTTGACCGCGTCCTCACCGCGTGGAATGCGGGTGATGACCGGGCCGAAGAACGCGATGCCGTCCACGTGAATCACGGGCGTCCCGACGTCCATGCCTACCGGGTCCATACCCTCGTGATGTGACTTGAGCAGCGCCTCGTCGTAGTCAGTGGAATCGGCAGCATCGGCCAGTTCCTCGGGCAGACCCACCTCACGCAGAGCCTCGAGGATGACCGTGCGATCCAGTTCGCGACCCTCGTTGTGCCGCTTGGCGCCAAGCGCCGTGTAAAGGTCCCGCAGAACGCCAGTCCCGGAGTGCTGCTCGGCGGCGATCGCCACCCGAACGGGTCCCCATGCCTTGTTCATCATCTCGCGGTATTCCTCGGGAAGGTCGCGATCGGCATTGAGGACCGCCAGCGACATCACCCGAAAGCTAAGGTCCAGCTCACGGAGCGATTCGACTTCGAGGATCCAACGCGAGGTCACCCAGGCGAAGGGACAGAGCGGGTCGAACCAGAGCTCGACCTTGGCACGGGAGGTTTCGGCAGTAGCGGTCATAGCTGGCACCCTAATCTCAGTTGGATCATGAAACACTGGCAGACAACGAACAACAACGATTCTACGAGGAGCGTCATTCCGTGCCCGATGATGTGCGCACTGAAGTCTCCGCCGCTGACACGATCGCCGGCGTAGCTGAACGACTGGATGCCAACACAGTTCGCGTCCCGAACCTGACCCGAGAGGATGCCCGGCTCCGCGCCGGTCTGCTCGTCCTCGACTCCTACGACGTAGTCCTCGACCTGACTGATGCCGATGGCGGACCGAGCGAGCACGCGTTCAGATCCCGCACCACCCTGACCTTCGATTCCCTGCGCGTCGGCGCGTCCACCTTCATCGATGTCGTTGCCGAGCGGCTGCACGAGGTGACCCTGAACGGCGCGCCGGTGGACGTCAGCGGCTACGAACCCGACGCGGGCATCGTGCTCGCCGACCTTGCCGAGCACAACGTGCTGGTAGTGGATGCGGATCTGCTTTACACCACCATCGGACAAGGTTTGCACCGCTTCGTCGACCCCGTCGACGACGAGGTGTACCTGTACACGCAGTTCGAGACGACCGACTCCAAGCGGATGTACGCCTGCTTCGACCAGCCCGACCTCAAGGCCACCTTCACGCTGCACGTGACGGCGCCGGCGCACTGGCAGGTCATCTCCAACGGTGCGGTCACCGAGGTCGAGGATGACGACGAGACCAAGACGGTCCACTTCGCCACCACGCCGCGGATGAGCACCTACGTCACCGCCCTGGTCGCCGGGCCGTACTTCTCGGCCCACGATCACCATGACGGGATCGATCTCGGCCTGTACTGCCGCAAGTCGCTGTCCGAGCATTTCGACACCGACGAACTCTTCACCATTACCAAGCAGGGATTCGACTGGTTCCACCAGAACTTCGGCGTCCGGTACGCATTCGGCAAGTACGACCAGCTCTTCGTACCCGAGTTCAATGCCGGCGCCATGGAGAACGCCGGTTGCGTGACCTTCCTGGAGGACTACGTCTTTCGCAGCCGGGTCACCGACGCTCGCTACGAACGACGCGCGGGCACCATCCTGCACGAGATGGCGCACATGTGGTTCGGCGACCTGGTCACGATGAAATGGTTCGATGACCTCTGGCTCAACGAGTCCTTCGCGGACTGGGCCGCGACCATCGCCCAGTCGCAGGCAACGCGTTGGACGAATGCCTGGTCGACCTTCACCAACGTGGACAAGACCTGGGCGTACCGCCAGGACCAGCTGCCGTCGACCCACCCGATCGCCTGCGCCATTCCGGATGCCGAAGCGGTCGAGGTCAACTTCGACGGAATCACGTACGCCAAGGGCGCCAGCGTGCTCAAGCAGCTCGCGGCCTACGTCGGGCTGGAGGACTTCCTGGCAGGAGTCCGGCAGTACTTCGCCGACAACGCCTACGGCAACACGACGCTGCCTGACTTCCTGGCCGCGCTCAATGCGGCGTCGGGCCGGGAGCTCTCGGAGTGGTCCAAGGTCTGGCTGGAGACGTCCGGACTGAACACCATCACGCCGGAGTACACCCTTGACGAGGACGGTAACTTCGCGTCGTTCGCGCTGCTCCAGGACGCACCGCGGGTCACCGCCAAGGACAACGTCCTGCGGCCGCACCGGTTGGCCGTCGGGCTGTACTCCTACTCCCCCGACGGGAAGATGATCCGCACCCATCGGGTGGAGCTCGACCTGACCGGCGAACGAACCGAGGTGGCCGAACTCATCGGGCTGCCTCGCGGTGATTTCGTGCTCGCCAACGACGACGACCTCACGTACTGCAAGGTAAGGCTGGACGCGCACAGCCTGCAGACGCTGCAGGACGGTGGCCTCGGTGCCCTCTCGGACTCGCTGACGCGGGCGGTGTGCTGGGTGGCCGCATGGGACATGGTGCGCGATGGCGAACTGGCCGCCCGGGACTACCTGGAGCTGGTCATCGCCGGCGCCCCGACCGAGACGCAGATCGGCGTCGTCCAGTCGGCGCACCGGCAGTTGCTGCGCGCTCTGGACATCTACGCCGACCCCGAGTGGTCTGCCACCGGTCGCGCGCGCTTCGGCGACGTCGCCATCGAGGCCGCCCGGGCGGCGGCGCCGGGCTCGGATCACCAGTTGGCCTGGGTGCATGCGGTGATCGGATCGGCCACCACGGCAGAACAGACCAGCGTCCTGTCCGGCTGGCTGTCCGGAGCCGAGGTGCTCGACGGCCTCGCCGTCGACACCGACCTCAGGTGGGCCCTGGTCCAGGCGCTGGTGGCGCGCGGCAGCCTCGAGGAGGCCGACATCGACGCCGAGGCACAACGGGACAGGACCTCCGCCGGCGTACGGGCAGCCGCGACCGCCCGGGCCCTCATCCCGACGGCGGCAGCGAAGGAGCGGGCATGGAAGACCGCGTGCGAGGACGACACTCTCAGCAACGCGGTCATGCGGGCCACCATCATCGGTTTCGCCCATCCGTTGCAGGGTGAACTGCTCCGCCCGTACGCGGCACGGTACTTCGCCTCGGCTGCGGAGATCTGGAACCGACGTACCTCGGAGATGGCTCAGGACGTCATCGTCGGCCTGTTCCCGTCCTGGTCCACCGCGATCGATGAGCAGACGGTGCAGCTTGCCGACGAGTTCCTGGCCGACACGTCGCGATCAGCCTCCCTGCGGCGGCTCGTCTCCGAGGGCCGCGCAGACGTCGTGCGTGCCCTACACGCCCGGCAGCGCTGACGCGGCAGCGTTACCCGCACACCACCGAGGGGTGGTCCCGGTCCGCCAGCGGATCAGGACCACCCCTCGGTGGTGATGAATGCTTCGGTCACGCACCCCAGGTGGGGCGCAGCGGCATGTGCGCGTCGCCGTCGGCGCCGACCTTGACGCCCAGCACCTGGTGGAGCTGCACGCCGTTGGTCTCGAAGCCGATGCGCGAGCCGGCCAGGTAAAGTCCCCAGACCCGGGCGGTGGCCTCGCCGACGTCAGCCACACATTCGTCCCAGCTGCGCTCGAGATTCTCGCACCAGGCCTTGAGTGTCAGGGCGTAATGCTCGCGCAAGTTCTCCTCGTGCCGTACTTCCAGGCCGGCGTTCTGCATCTCGCTGATGATCCGGCCGGAGCCGGTCAGCTCCCCGTCCGGGAACACATACCGGTCGATGAACAGCCCGGGCAGCGCACGTTGCTTGTTGTCCGGCCGGGTGATGCAGTGGTTGAGCAGTCGGCCACCGTCGCGCAGCTTGTTCTTGATGAAGGCGAAGTACGCGGGATAGTTGCCGACCCCGACGTGCTCCAACAGGCCGATCGACGACACCGCGTCGTAGTCGCGGCCGGGCGCGTCCCGGTAGTCACTGTGGCGAACCTCGGCGAGACCGGTCAGCCCCTGGCGCTCGTTCTCGGCCTGGGCCCACTTGGCCTGCTCGGCCGAGAGCGTCACACCCAGCGCGGTGACGCCGTAGTGCTTGGCAGCGTGCCGGACCATGCCGCCCCAGCCGCATCCGATGTCGAGCAGTCGCATGCCGGGTTCGAGGCCCAGCTTGCGGGCCACCAGGTCGAACTTCTCCTCCTGAGCCTCTTCCAGACTGGCGTCCGGTTTCGGATACACGGCGCAGGTGTAAGCCATCGAGGGTCCAAGCACCTTTTCGTAGAAGGCGTTGGATACGTCGTAGTGATGGTGGATGGCCTCGGCGTCCCGGGTCCGCGAGTGCCGTAGTCCTTCCACCGAACGACGCCACCGCGGCAGCGACTCCTGGGACGGCGGCTCCGGCGGCAGCAGGTTGCGCACACCCAGCGTCTTGATCAGCTCGGTCGCCTCGCGCGGCGTCGGACGACGGAACCGCCACCGCTCGAGCAGCTTCAGCGCGTCATACGGGTTTCCCGGATGGGCGCCGCTCATCCGCAGGTCTCCGCTGACGTATGCCCGAGCCAGACCCAGGTCACCTGGCGCGGTGGCCAGATACCGCAACCCACGTTCGTTCAGCAGTTCGAGGGTGATCTCAGCGTCGGTGGAACCGAAGCCGCTGCCGTCGTACGCGGTGAACCGCAACGACGGTGCCTCGAGGGTGAGTGTCTGAACAATGTCTGCGATCTTCATCGTCGCCCTACCGCCTTCTCGTACATGCCGGTCAGTCGATGGTCCGGGTCATACTGGTCCTTCAAACCGGCGTACGTGGAGCCGCCGTACATCCGGTCGAAGGTCTGTCTGTCGTAGTAAGCGTCGGAGTACAGCGATTTATGTCCGTGCCTGCTCGCTACCGCATCTTCGATCAGTCGGTTCATGTCGCCATCAGCTGCACCGGCCGCGATCGGCACGGTACCCCAGAATCCGACGTTGACATAGATCTCGCCGGCCGCGAGCGGATAGAGCGGCCACTGCCGGGCAGAACCGTCGCCCGCAGGCTCGCGCAGCCGCAGCGGACAGAGCCACACCGGCGACATGCCCACCTCAGCGGCAAACCAGCGGACGAAGTCTGCCGTCTCCGCCAACGGGATCTCGACGTCCTGCACAACTCGTTCCCGCGGCCCGATGCCCTTGATCCGGTCGATCTTGTCCGCAACGCCGAAACGTTGATCCAGCCCGACCAGGCGGTGATAGAAATCGCTGCGCCGGTAGCGGGCCGGCCACAGCTTACGAATCTTCGGGTTCTGCACGCCGAACGCACCCGAGCACCAGAACCAGTCGGTGTCCCAACGCCAGAGGTAGTCCGAGACGCTGAGACAGTCACGCTCCCTTTCCCTGATGGAGCGGTAGAAGATCTGCTGGCCGGTGTAGTCACTTGCCTCGGACTGCCCGGCATCCTGGGGCCACTGCGCCCAACTGCCCAGGGTCAGATAGGCCTCGCCGGGTCCGAAGACAACCCCGTCGAGGAACTCGACCGGTGCGCCGTCCCAGCTGCGCTTGGCGGTGATGTCGGCGATGGCGCTGCACAGCGAATCGAGGTCGTCGAAGCGGACGTGCCGCAGGGCGACGAAGGGCGCAACCTCGTCCAGGGCAATCTTGATGCGGACC
>JBBQFE010000140.1:0-7355 GCA_038321605.1 Mycobacteriales bacterium
GGCGTCGAACCACTCATCCCACCATCATCGGCGATAGGGCGGGAAAGCACTGAACTCGACATCATCATCGTCCTGAATCTCGCCCTGCCAGAGCGGACTTGCTACGAGCCGCTGGCCTCAACTCACCCTGACACGCAGGGGGGTGGGGGATCTGGTCATCCCTCACCCTGGCCCGTCGCTCGTCCGGCGCGCGGGTGCGGGCGGGATCTGTGGACAGCTGCCTTCGGGGTGGACGGAGTCCTGCAGCAGCGCCCGGACCGGCAATTTCGTGGTCCGTGTCAGCAGGCGCTAGACTCACCACTGCGCCCTGTGCAAGCAGGGTGACTTCGCGTGCCCGTCTCCCGCAATTGCGACGAGGCAGGCGGCCACTTCGGTCCAGCTCGCAAGGCTGGTCTCTGGCCGTGCAACGGGTACCAGGGCGGCAGACCATCCGGTCATACCGCGACAACCGAACCGCGTAGTGGCTTTCCTCGGCGTGCCGGGGGCTGCCCGCGCACGAACGCAAGGAGGACGCGCCAGATGGCCGTCGTCACCATGAAGAACCTGCTCGATTCCGGCGTGCACTTCGGTCACCAGACCCGCCGCTGGAACCCCAAGATGAAGCGCTTCATCTTCACCGAGCGCAACGGCATCTACATCATCGACCTGCAGCAGACGCTGACCTACATCGACCGGGCCTACGAGTTCGTCAAAGAGACGGTCGCGCACGGCGGCAGCGTGATGTTCATCGGTACCAAGAAGCAGGCCCAGGAGGCCATCGCCGAGCAGGCGACCCGGGTCGGTATGCCCTACGTCAACCAGCGTTGGCTCGGTGGCATGCTCACCAACTTCTCGACCGTCTTCAAGCGCCTGCAGCGGCTCAAGGAACTCGAGGCCATGGAGGCCAACGGCTGGGACGGGACTGCCACCAAGAAGGAGCAGCTCATCCTGACCCGCGAGAAGATCAAGCTCGAGCGCACCCTCGGTGGCATCCGCGAGATGACCAAGACCCCGAGCGCGGTCTGGATCGTGGACACCAAGAAGGAGCACATCGCCGTCGGCGAGGCGCACAAGCTTGGTATCCCGGTCATCGCGATCCTGGACACCAACTGTGATCCTGACGAGGTCGACTACAAGATCCCCGGCAACGATGACGCAATCCGGAGCGCGGGTCTGCTCACCCGGGTCATCGCCGACGCCGTCGCCGAGGGCCTGATGGCCCGTGCGGGCGCAGCGGCCAACGCCGGTCGCGACGAGAAGCCGGAGCCCGGTCAGCTGGGCACCGACGAACCGCTTGCGGACTGGGAGAAGGAACTTCTCAAGCCCACCGAAGCTGCTGAGGCACCGGCCACCGAGGCTCCCGCAGCTGAGGCTCCCGCAGCCGAGGCTCCCGCCGCTGAGGCACCGGCCGCTGAGGCTCCCGCTGCTGAGGCTCCTGCCGCTGAGGCACCGGCCACCGAGGCTCCCGCGGCCGAGGCTGCCAAGGCCGACGCCTAGTCAGTTTCAGTACCGATAGGGCGTCCGTCGCACGAGCCGCGGGCGCCCTTCGGCACGCACTGGGGCGAACGTGCCCCGACCAGAACCACGACCACCAAGCGATCAGATGGGACTGAATGACATGGCGATTACCGCCGCTGACGTGAAGAAGCTCCGTGATGCCACTGGCGCCGGGATGATGGATGCCAAGAAGGCGCTGGAAGCGGCCGACGGTAATTTCGACCAGGCCGTCGAGGAACTGCGCATCAAGGGCGCGGGCAAGGCCGCCAAGCGCGGCTCCGAGCGCTCCACCAGCAACGGCCTGGTGGCTGCCGCAGAGAACGCGATGATCCTGCTCGCCTGCGAGACGGACTTCGTCGCGAAGAACGAGCAGTTCCAGACCCTTGCCGGCGACATCCTGGCCCACTTCGTCAAGTCCGACGCGACCGACGTTGCGTCGCTGCTGGCCGAGACTCTTGCCGACGGCAAGACCGTCGAAGAGAACATCACGGGCATGAACGCCCTGATCGGCGAGAAGCTCGAGCTGCGCAACGCCGTGAAGCTCGAAGGCAAGGTTGCCACCTACCTGCACAAGAAGTCAGCCGACCTGCCGCCGCAGGTGGGCGTGCTGGTCGCCTTCACCGGTGACGACGTCAACGCTGCGCGCGGCGCTGCCATGCAGGTCGCGGCGCTGAAGGCGCAGTACCTGACCCGCGACGAGGTCCCGGCCGAGGTGATCGAGACCGAGAAGCGCGTCGCCGAGGCCACCGCACGTGAAGAGGGCAAGCCCGAAGCGGCACTGCCCCGCATCGTCGAGGGTCGGGTCACCGGCTTCTACAAGGGCGAGGGTGGCGTACTGCTGGACCAGCCCGCGGTGCAGGACAGCAAGAAGACCGTCAAGGCACTGCTGGACGAAGCAGGCGTCAGCCTGACGGCCTTCGCGCGTTTCGACGTCGGGGTCTGACCAGCACCCCCTGACCGGTGCAAATGTAGCCGGATAGGGCAGGATCGACCGCGACGTTCATCTACGAAGAGGGGCCATCATGACCGAATCTCCTTCCGGGGTCGGCCAGATGGCCCCTTCTTCGCCCGCGGGCCGCGACCAGGGCGACCGGCCGCTTGTTGAACTGCTCACCGACCAGACCGCCGGCGAGGGCGTGTCCGGCCGCTACCGCAGGGTGATGCTCAAACTGTCGGGTGAGGTGTTCGGCGGCGGCGAGGTGGGAGTCGACCCGCAGGTGGTGTCGTCCATCGCCCGTCAGATCTCCGAGGTGAACCGCGCAGGCACCCAGGTGGCGGTGGTCGTCGGCGGAGGCAACTTCTTCCGCGGTGCCGAGTTGAGCCAGCACGGCATGGATCGCGACCGTGCCGACTACATGGGCATGCTGGGCACCGTCATGAACTGCCTTGCGCTGCAGGACTTTCTGGAGAAGGCCGGTGTGCCGACGCGGGTGCAGACCGCCATCGCGATGGGACAGGTCGCCGAGCCGTACATCCCGCGTCGCGCCGAGCGGCACCTCGAAAAGGGTCGGGTGGTGATCTTCGGGGCAGGAGCCGGAATGCCGTACTTCTCCACCGATACCGCGTCGGCCCAACGAGCACTCGAGATCGGTTGCCAGGTGCTGCTGATGGGAAAGAGTGGCGTGGACGGTGTGTACGACTCGGACCCGAAGACGAACCCCTCGGCGGCGAAGTTCGACACCATCAGCTACGACGAGGTATTGCAGCGCGGACTCAATGTTGCAGATGCGACCGCCATCAGCCTGTGTCGCGACAACTCCATGCCGATCGTGGTGTTTGATCTTGCTGACGGCAACATCGCCAGAGTGATCCGCGGTGAGAAGATCGGGACTGTGGTGTCGGCCGCCAGCTGAATTGACCGATAGAGCCAGGACCCGTGATCGGACTGCTAGACCCACGATTCGTTAGGAGATTTTCGTGATCGACGAGACGCTGTTCGAGGCTGAGGAGAAGATGGAGAAGGCGGTCAGCGTTCTTCACAACGACCTCGGTGGGCTGCGTACGGGACGAGCGTCGGCCAGCGCCTTCAACCGGATCGCGATCGAGTACTACGGCGCGATGACCCCGATGTCGCAGATCGCCTCGGTGAGCATTCCCGAGGCCAGGATGGCCGTCATCAAGCCCTACGACGCCTCGCAGCTCGGTGCGCTCGAGCGGGCCATCCGCGACAGCGACCTGGGCGTGAACCCGTCCAACGACGGCAACATCATCCGGGTGGTGTTCCCGCAACTCACCGAGGAACGTCGCCGGGAGTTCGTGAAAGTGGCCAAGAGCCGGGGTGAGGATGCGAAGGTCTCCATCCGCTCCGTCCGTCGACATGCCAACGAGACCTTCAGCAAGGCCACCAAGGACGGCGAGGTCGGCGAGGACGAGGCCCGCCGTGCCGAAGCCGAACTGCAGAAGCTCACTGACCGCTACGTCTCGCAGGTCGACGAGTCGGTCCGGGTCAAAGAAGCGGAACTACTCGAAGTCTGATGGACCGTTCTGACGCCGACGATCCCGACGGTGGCGAGTCCGCCGGTCGTCACAGCGGCTCGGGCGGCGGTCTTTCTGCCGCGGAGCTGATCGCCCGCTCCAGGAGTGCGTCGCCGGCCCTGGCCGAACGTCCGAGCAGGGCCGCGCGGCGCGCCGCCGAGCAGGCTGACATGGTTGCGGAACTGGCCGAGGCGGTCGCGGCCGAACCGACCGTCCGGCGCCACCTCGCGGTAGTGGACGCCCCGGTTCCGATGCTGGAGTCGCACACCCCGACGCCGCCGCGCTCACGCGCCGGCCGGAACCTCCCGGCAGCCATCGGGGTCGGGTTGGGGCTGGGTGCCCTGATCATCGGCACCCTGTTCATCTACCGGCCCAGCTTCGTCGTTCTCCTCGCGGTGGCCGCGCTGGTCGGTGTGGTCGAGATGGTGACGGCGATCTCGACGGTCGAGGCCAGGCCGCCGCTCGTACCGCTGCTGGTGGGCGGCGCGGCCATGGACGCGGCTGCCTGGTTCCGCGGACCGGACGGCCTGGTGGGAGCACTGCTGCTCACCGTGCTCGGCCTGGTCGTGTGGCGGCTGGCCGATGGGGCCGCCGGCTACCTGCCCGATGTAGCGTCCGCGGCCCTGATCGCGCTGTACGTGCCGTTCCTGGCCGGCTTCGCTGCCCTGCTGGTGCGCCCGGACGACGGCGCCGCCCGGGTGGTGCTGTTCATCCTCGCGGTGGTCTGCTCCGACACCGGCGGTTACGCAGCAGGGGTCCTGATCGGCCGGCACCCGATGGCGCCGATGGTCTCACCGAAGAAATCGTGGGAGGGCTTCGGCGGCTCGGTGCTCGCCAGTGCGGCCTGCGGAGTGCTCATGATGGTCTACTGCTTTCACCACCAGTGGTGGCAGGGCGCGATCTTCGGCGTCGCGATCGCGATCACGGCGACCCTCGGTGACCTGGGCGAGTCGATGATCAAGCGCGATCTCGGACTCAAGGACATGGGCAAGCTGCTGCCCGGCCACGGCGGCATCATGGACCGGTTGGATTCGCTCTTGCCGTGCGCGCCGGTGGCCTACCTGCTGTTGTCTGGCTTCCTGCGCTGAGGGCGGCCCGTCCGGCGTCCAGCCCTGCCGGCCGGACCTGGTAACCGGGGTCCCGGACCGTGGGACAATGGAACGGTTATGACTTCCCTTCCCCTGGTGTTCGATGCACCCCGCCGCGGCATGCCGCCGCGCCACCTCGCTGACCTTTCCCAGCCCGAACGGCGGGCCGCCGTGATCGAACTCGGCGAGAAGCCGTTCCGGGCCGACCAGCTCTCCAGGCATTATTTCGGTCGCCTGGAGAACGACGCAGAGACGATGACCGACCTGCCTGCAGCCGTGCGCACCAAGCTCGGCCAGGCCTTGATGCCGGCACTGCTGACCGAGGTCAGGCATGTGGAGACCGATAGCGGAACCACTCGTAAGACGTTGTGGAAGCTGCACGACGGCACCCTCGTCGAAAGCGTGCTGATGCGCTACAAGGATCGGCTCACCGTGTGCGTGTCGAGCCAGGCGGGTTGCGGGATGGCCTGCCCGTTCTGTGCCACCGGTCAGGGCGGTCTCACCCGAAACCTGTCCACTGCCGAGATCGTGGAACAGGTTGCCGCCGCCGCCCGGGTCGCCCAGAACGGTGAACTGTCCGGGGGAGTGGTGCGGCTGTCCAACGTGGTCTTCATGGGTATGGGCGAACCGCTGGCCAACTACAAGCGGGTCGCCGCTGCGCTGCACCGGTTGGTGGAACCCGCACCGGCCGGACTCGGCCTCTCGCAGCGTCACATCACCATGTCGACGGTGGGGCTGGTCCCGGCCATCGAGAAGCTCGCCGAGGAGGGACTCAACGTGACGCTGGCAGTGTCACTGCACGCTCCCGACGACGAGCTGCGCGACACCCTGGTCCCGGTCAACACCCGGTGGAAGGTGCGCGAGGTGCTGGAGGCCGCAGACGCCTACGCCGCCAAGACCGGTCGCCGCTACTCGATCGAGTACGCCATGATCCGCAACATCAACGACCAACCGTGGCGCGCTGACCTGCTCGGCGAACTGTTGTCCGGACGGTTGGCGCACGTCAATCTGATTCCCCTCAACCCGACACCCGGCTCGAAGTGGGATGCCTCGCCGCAGCACGTTCAGGACGAGTTCGTGGCAAGGGTCGCCTCGTTCGGGGTCTCGATCACGGTTCGGGACACCCGTGGCCGCGAGATCGACGGAGCCTGCGGACAGCTCGCGGCCAAGGGCTGATCGACTCAGCCCTTGGCCGGTTGCGGCTGCCGCTCCCGGTCAACCGGTGTCAGCCCGGTGTCAGCCCAGGGTCAGCGCCGTGTCGTCGAGGAAGAACGAGGTTGCCACCGAGGCGTCCTCGGTCCCGGTCCACTTGATGGTGACGGTGGAGCCGGCATAGGCGCTGAGGCTGACGGTGCGCAGCACGTACCCGGTGCCCTTGTTCACGTTGGACAGCGACTGCACCGTGGTGCCGTTCGCGGTGACCGCCAGCTTGTCGTACGCGGTGCCCGTGCCCTCACTGGAGCTGATGTAGAGGTAGTACGACAGCGACGCGGTGCAGCCTGCCGGGATCGTCACCGACTGTGACACCGAGTCGGTGTGGGTGCTGCCGTAGCCGTCAAGCCAGGCGTAGCCCGAACCGGCATGGGCATGAGCGCCGTCGGTGTTGATGACGCCAGTGGTCTGCGTCCAGTTGGTGGCGCCGGATTCGAAGCCCGGGTTGAGCAGCTTCTGGCCGGTGCAGCCGGTCCCGCCGCTGGTGCTGATCGTCCAGGTGAACGTGGTGCTCGCAGTTGTCGCCGCGGCATCGCGGGCGGCGGCGGTCACCGAGTAGCTACCCGCTGCCGTGGGGGTTCCAGAGATCAGCCCGCTGGCGCTGATGGTGAGTCCGGTGGGCAGGCCGGTTGCCGTGAAGCTGTACGGCGCAGTGCCCCCGCTGGCAGACAGCTGCAACGAGACCGCGGTGCCCACGGTGCCGGTCTTGCTCCCGGGATTGGCCACGGCCAGTGCGGTCGTCCCACCCGTGCCCGCGGTGAAGGCAGCGACACCGTTCGGGGTACCCAACCCGGTCGGGCCGTCCCACCCGGCGCCGGCTGTGCAGATCGGTGCGCCGCAGGTTCCGTTGGTCCCGCTGGTCACGTCGTTGAGGTTGGCGGTATGCGCGTAGGGGTAGGCATTCGGAACGTCGGACGCTCCGGGTGCCCCCGCCAGCGCGTACACCGAGGCGACGATCGGGGCAGCAGCGCTGGTGCCGCCGTAGACCGCCCAGCCCGAGCCACCGTACGTCTGGTAGACGGCGACTCCGGTGGCCGGATCTGCAACTGCGGAGACGTCGGATTCGGCACGCTTCGCACAGCCGGTGGTGACGTTGTTCTGGAA
>JBBQFE010000141.1:0-7309 GCA_038321605.1 Mycobacteriales bacterium
GCCGAGGATGGCCGAGACGCCGAGCGGAATGCTCAATTCGATCGGTCTGCAGGGCCCCGGTATCGACTCGTTCATAGCCAACGACCTGGCCTGGTTGCAGCAGGCCGGGGCGCGGACAGTGGTGTCCATCGCCGGGCACAACACCGACGAGTTCGTGAGTCTGGCCAAGCGCCTGTACGACCAACCGATCGAGCTGCTCGAGGTCAACATCTCGTGCCCCAACGTGGAGAATCGCGGTCAGGTCTTCGCCTGCGACCCGATAGCCGCGGCCCGGGTCATCTCCGCGGTGCGGCGGGCGGCCAACCCGAACGTGCCCATCTTCGCGAAGCTGAGTCCCGACGTCACCGACATCGGAGCCATCGCCCGATCGGTCGCCGACGCCGGGGCAGACGGCATCTCGCTGATCAACACCCTGCTGGGCATGGTCATCGACCTTGACTCGATGCGGCCGGCGCTCGGTGGCATCACCGGCGGGTTGAGCGGTCCCGCCATCAGACCTGTCGCCGTGCGCTGCGTCTGGCAGGTGCACCAGGCCGTCCCGCACCTTCCGCTGCTGGGAATGGGGGGCATCAAGACCGGCGCGGACGCGCTGCAGTTCATCCTGGCCGGCGCCTCGGCGGTCTCGGTGGGAACCGCGGTCTTCCACGATCCGCATGCGCCAGTGAGGATCATCGCCGAGCTGGCGGACGAGTTGTCGGCGCGCGGGTTCGCGTCCGTGCAAGAGGCCATCGGCTACGCGCACCGGGCGGTGGCGCTGTGAACTTCGGTGCCCGACTCGAGGCTGCGCTGGACGGACGGGGATCGCTCTGCGTGGGCATCGACCCGCATCCGGCGCTGCTCGAACAGTGGGGCCTGGCCGATGATCTGGTGTCACTGGAGAAGTTCGCACTGACCTGCGTGGAGGCCTTCGGCCCGGTGGCGGCAGTGCTCAAGCCGCAGTCCGCCTTCTTCGAACGTTTCGGCTCACGTGGGATCGCGGTGTTGGAGGAGACCGTAGCCCAAGCCCGGCAGGCCGGCGCCCTGGTGCTGTTGGACGTCAAACGCGGCGACATCGGCTCGACCATGGTCGCGTACGCCGACGCCTATCTCGACCCGGCCAGCTCACTGGCCGTGGATGCGATCACCGTCAGTCCCTATCTGGGGGTGGGATCGCTGCAGCCGGCCTTTGCCGCGGCTGAGGCCCACGACGCCGGGGTCTTCGTGCTGGCGCTCACCTCCAATCCGGAAGGACCCCAGGTCCAGCACGCGAGGGGTTCGGACGGCCGCACGGTGGCGCAGACCGTGCTGGACGACCTTGCGGCGCTCAATGCCGGGGCCCGGCCGTTGGGAAGCCTGGGAGTCGTGGTGGGTGCGACGATCGGCGAGTCGGTGGCGGAGTTGACCGGCCTCAACGGGCCGTACCTGGTGCCGGGCATCGGCGCCCAGGGCGGCACCGCCGACGATGTACGGCGCATCTTCGGCTCGGCGCTGCCGGCCGTGCTGCCCAGCGTGTCCCGCGAGGTGCTGCGGGCGGGGCCGACGGTGTCGGCCCTGCTGGCCGCCACCGAGCGGGCGATCGACCAGTTCACCTTTCTGCGTGGCTGAAGTCCGACCCGCCATCCCGGCCGGTTCGGCGTTGGGCACAATGCAGCTATGACCTCTAGCCCGAACGCTCCTGCCCGCGCCCGGCTGACCGTGCTGTCCGGTCCGTCCGGCGTCGGCAAGGGCACCGTGGTGGCTGAGGTTCGTCGGCTCTTTCCGCACGTATGGGTGTCGGTGTCCTGCACCACGCGGGCGCCGCGGCCGGGGGAGTCCGATGGTGTTCAGTACCACTTCGTCAGTGACGCGCAGTTCGATCGGCTGATCGCCGAGGACGAGCTGCTGGAGTACGCGACGTTTGCCGGCAACCGGTACGGCACCCCACGCAAGCCGGTCGACCAGCATCTGGCTGCGGGGCGGCCCACGGTGCTCGAGATCGAACTGCAGGGCGCCCGGCAGATCCGTACGACGATGCCGGAGGCGCAGTTCGTGCTGCTGGCCCCGCCGTCCATTCCCGAACTGCGGGACCGGCTGCTGGGACGCCGCACCGAGGGACCGCCGGACCTCGAGGCGCGGATGGCGCGGGCGGAGATCGAGTTGGCCGCCGCGGACGAGTTCGACGAGGTCATCGTCAACGACGACGTGCAGCGCGCCGCAGGTGTGCTGGTGAAACTGATCGAGGGCGTGACGGGCTGAGCCGGGCGGCTCAGACCACCTTCACCGCGCTGATCAGCTGGGCGAGACCCTTCTTGGCGTCAGCGAACAGCATGCTGGTCTTCGGATCGGTGTAGAGCTCGTTGTTGATGCCGGCATAGCCCGACGCCATGGACCGCTTGATCACGATGATGCTGCGGGCGTGGTCGACGTCCAGGATCGGCATGCCCGAAACCGCATTACCCGGGCGCCTGGCAGCCGGGTTGGTGACGTCGTTGGCTCCGATCACCAGCGCCACGTCGGTGCGGTCGAACTCGGGGTTGATGTCCTCCATCTCACGCAGCTGGTCGTACGGCACATTGGCCTCGGCCAGCAGCACATTCATGTGACCGGGCATCCGTCCAGCCACCGGGTGGATCGCGTAGGACACCTCGATCCCGCGGCTCTCCAGCAGCTCGCCGAGTTCGCGGACCTCGTGCTGGGCCTGAGCGGCTGCCAGGCCGTAGCCCGGGACCACGATCACCTTGCTCGCGTAGGCCAGTTGCAGCGCGGCATCATCGACCGCAATGGACCGAACGCTGCCACCGCCGGCGCCCACCACCACCGCACCGCCGGTCCCGGTGCCGAATCCACCCGCGATGATGGACAGCACCGAACGGTTCATCGCATCGGCCATCAGCTTGGTCAGGATTCCGCCGGACGCGCCCACCAGCGCACCTGCGATGGTGAGGGTGGCGTTCTCCAGCACGAAACCGGCCATCGCGACGGCGGTGCCGGTGAACGCGTTGAGCAGCGAGATCACCACCGGCATGTCGGCGCCGCCGATCGGGAGCACCATCAGAATCCCGATGCCACTGGCGGCGACCACCACGATCAGCAGGATCCAGGCGTTGTGCGCTCCGGAGATGACGTCGATGCCAGCGGCCACAGCAGCCAGCGTCAGGACCGCAGAAGCGGCGCGTGACCCGGGGAAGGTCACCGGCTGGCTGAGATAACCCTGGAGCTTGGCCGCGGCGATCAGCGATCCCGAGAACGTCACGCATCCGATGATCACGTCGAGCACCGTCGCGGTCGCCACACCGGCGGAAACCTGGCTGTGATGCTGATAGTCGGCCACGGCGATCATGGCGGCCGCGCCACCGCCCACCGCATTGAACAGGCTGACCAACTGAGGCATCGAGGTCATTGCCACGGTCCGGGCGGAGTACAGCCCTACCGCGCCACCGATGAGGGCACCGCACGCCAGCACCAGCCACCGGGTGGCGCCCATCGTGCCACCGTGCGACACCTCGACGAGCACCGCTATCACTGCCACGAGCATCCCGAAGGCGGACAGCTGATTACCGCGCCGCGCCGTTGCCGGCGAGTTCATCAGGTGCAGGCCCAGCACGAAACACGCCGCGCCGAAAAGGGAAGCCAGCCGTACGCCGTCCTGCACCGTCATTTCTGCACCGGTTCCTCGGCGGGCGCCGGCGGCACCGGTCGTTTGCGGAACATCTGCAGCATCCGGTCGGTCACCGCGTAGCCGCCTACGACATTGGCGGCACCGAAGGCGGCAGCGAGGAAGGTCAGCACGTAGCCGATCGGCCCGTTCACGAAAGCCGACAGGATCACCACGCCGACCAGGACCACGCCGTGGATCGAGTTGGCGCCGGACATCAGCGGGGTGTGCAGGGTCGCGGGCACCTTGCTGATCACCTCGAAGCCGACCAGCAACGCCAGCACGAAGATCGTCAGATCACCGATGAAACCCTGGCTCATCGTTCGGCTCCGATCGCAGCCAGGACGCCGGGGTGGACGACGTCTCCTTGGTGGGTGATGACGACGCCGGCCGCGATCTCATCGGTCAGGTCGATGATCACGCCGCCGTCCTCGCCGGTCAGGTGCTTGAGCAGCGCGCTGATGTTGCGGGCGTAGGTGGCCGAGGCGCTCGTCGCCATCTGCGAGGGGAGATTGGACGCACCGACGATGGTCACGCCGTTGTCGGTCACGACCACCTCACCCGGTACCGATCCGCTCACATTGCCCCCGAGCTCGCTCGCTGCCATGTCGACGACGACAGACCCGGAGCGCATCGCTGCCACGGCGGCGGCGGTGACCAGCAGTGGCGGCTTGCGGCCAGGCACCTGCGCCGTGGTGATGACGATGTCCTGAGCTGCGATGTGGGCGCTCAGCTCGGCCTGCTGGGCGTCGCGCTCTGCCGCGGTCAGTTCCCGCGCGTAGCCGCCGTCGCCCGCTGCTGCGATGGCAGTGCTCAGTTCTACGAACCTCGCCCCGAGCGACATCACCTCGCCGCGGGCGGCCGGCCGAACGTCGTAGGCGCTGACCACCGCACCGAGCCGGCGTGTGGTCCCGATCGCCTGTAGGCCGGCAACGCCGGCGCCGAGTACCAGGACGGTCGCCGGCTTGGAGGTACCGGCCGCCGTGATGAGTAGCGGAAAGAAGCGCCCGAAATGGTTGGCGGCCACCAGCACCGCGCGGTAACCGGCGACGTTGGCCTGCGAGCTGAGCGCGTCCATGGTCTGGGCGCGACTCAGCGTCCGGGGGAGCCCGTCCAGACTGATCGCGGTCACACCGGCGGCCGCCAGCGACTGCATCAGCTGCGGGTTGGTGAGTGGGGCGAGCATGCCGATGAAGACCTGGCCGCTGCGCAGCCGGTCAACCAGTTCAGGTGCGGGCCGGGTCACCGACAGCACGACGTCGGCCTCGGCGATCAGCGTCTGGGCGTCGACGATGCGGGCGCCGGCGGTCGTGTAGGCCTCGTCGGAGAACCACGCCCGCTGACCGGCACCGGCCTGGATCAGGACGTTGTTCCCGGCGGCCACCAATCGGCGGGTGGCATCCGGGTCCAGGGCGACCCGACATTCCCCGGGTGCCGACTCGGTCACCGCGGCGACCGTGAGAGTGCCCATAGATTGTGCCTCCACGAGAGTCATCGAAACCCGACCCGTCGGTAGGACTGCGGCGATCGGTGCTTGGGACACTAACGGCACCCGCCGTAACGCAGGCGTAACCTGCGTCACACCGGCCCGGCGGAGCTGAGCGGTTCTTGGTCGGGTGTGTGCAGAGGTAAGCTGTAACAGATTGTGCTCAGCCGTGTGCCGCTCATCTTCTCCCTGCTGCCTAGCAGCGAACCCTCGGGTTCGGGAGGCTGTGAGCGTGAATGGGCAGGGCCAGATTCAGACCAAAGAGAATTTGAGGCTTCGCGTGACCGGAATCGTATCCACCCCCGAGGGCATCACCAACCCTCCGATCGACGAGCTGCTCGAACGCACCGGCTCGAAGTACGCATTGGTCATCGTCGCGGCCAAGCGTGCCCGTCAGATCAACGCCTACTACAGCCAGCTCGGCGAGGGTCTGCTCGAATACGTGGGTCCGATGGTCGAGACCGCACCGCAGGAGAAGGCACTCTCGATCGCGCTCCGCGAGATCAACTCCGACCTCATCGAGTTCAAGCCGTCCGAGGCCTAGAAGTCGGGGTGCGCCGATGAGCGCGCTGCAGTCCGAGATTCGATCCGGAGCGCAGCCAGACGGCGGCGGCCGAAGGATCGTGCTCGGGGTTGCCGGTGGGATAGCCGCCTACAAGGCAGCCGACCTGCTGCGGCGACTGGTCGAGGCCGGTCACGACGTGACGGTCGTACCCACCTCGGCGGCGCTCAATTTTGTAGGCGAGGCGACCTGGGCGGCCTTGTCGCACAACCCGGTGGCCACCGACGTCTGGACCGCCGCCCACGAGGTTCCGCACGTCGCTCTGGGGCGGCGGGCCGATCTGGTCGTGGTCGCTCCTGCGACCGCAGATCTGCTGGCCAAGGCGGCCCACGGACTCGCCGATGATCTGCTCACCAACACCCTGCTCACCGCGCGCTGCCCGGTGCTGTTCGCGCCCGCCATGCACACCGAGATGTGGGAGCACCCGGCCACCGTCGAGAACGTGGCCACCCTGCGGCGGCGCGGCAGTGTGGTGCTCGAACCCGCCGTCGGCCGGCTGACCGGTAGCGACACCGGCAAGGGCCGGCTGCCTGAGGCCGCCGAGATCGCCCAGCTGGCCCAACTGTTGCTGCGTGATCGCAACGCGTTGCCGTCCGACCTGACCGGTCGCCGCCTGCTGATCACCGCTGGTGGTACTCAGGAGCCGTTGGATCCGGTGCGTTATCTGGGCAATCGTTCGTCCGGACAGCAGGGCTATGCCCTCGCCGCGGTTGCTGCTGCCCGGGGCGCTCAGGTGACCCTGATCGCCGCCAATGTGGATCGGCCGGCGCCGGCCGGTACCGAGGTGATCGTGGTGGGTAGCGCCGAGCAACTCCGCCAGGCCACCCTTTCCGCAGCGAAGGCAGCCGACGTGATTGTGATGGCGGCAGCGGTCGCGGACTTCCGTCCCCGCACGGTGGCCGGTCACAAGCTGAAGAAGTCCGACGCCGACCCCGCGCCGGTCGAACTGGTTCGCAACCCGGACGTGCTGGCCGAGCTGGTCGCAGCGCGGGCCGCCGGGGATCTGGCCGGTGTCATCGTCGGATTTGCCGCCGAGACCGGCGACGAACACGGCGACGTCCTCACGCACGGGCGCGCCAAGCTGGCCCGCAAGGGCTGCGACCTGCTGGTGGTCAACGAGGTGGGGGTGGGCAGGGCCTTCGGCCAGCCCGACAACGCCGCGGTGATCCTCGGCGCCGACGGTTCCGAGGTCGATATTCCGCTCGCGCCCAAGACAGTTCTGGCGGCCGCGATCTGCGATGCCATCGTTACCTGCCTTGACCGCTAAACTTTTACCCGCCATCTCAAAGAAACTGGAGCTATTTGTGACCCGCCGCCTCTTCACCTCCGAGTCCGTAACCGAAGGACACCCGGACAAGATCGCCGACCAGATCTCCGACGGGATCCTCGATGCCCTGCTGGCGCAGGATCCTGCCAGTCGGGGAGCCGTCGAGACCATGATCACCACCGGTCAGGTCCACATCGCGGGCGAGGTGACCACCGACGCCTACGCAGACATTCCCGCGATCGTACGCAAGACGATCCTCGGAATCGGCTACGACTCGTCCCGCAAGGGCTTCGACGGGGAGTCCTGCGGCGTGAGCATCTCGATCGGCAGTCAGTCGGCTGACATCGCGCAGGGTGTCGACTCGGCGTACGAGAAGCGGGT
>JBBQFE010000142.1:0-7275 GCA_038321605.1 Mycobacteriales bacterium
GAGGACCTGTACATGGCCGTCGTCACCAACTGCACCCCGTGGACCTATCTCGGCAACCGCCCGCTGACTCCTACCCCCCGAGCCACTTTTTCCGATGGACTCGATGTCTACGTGCGCACCCGGCTCGGGTTGCCGAGCGTGCTCCTCGGCTCGCTGCGCATCGCTCGAGGCACCACGAAGGAGCGGGAGTTCGGAGCCCAGACGCGCCATGATCTGACCGAATTCGTGCTGCGCGCGCGCCACCCGATGCCGTTCCAGGTGGACGGCGATGCGCTGGGTGACCGGCGGGAAGTCCACTTCCAGGGAGTTCGCAACGCGCTGCGGGTGTTCGTGTAGCTAACCTCTGGCCGCCCACCTGGGCACGCCGGCGAAGCACGGGCATCGCCCTAATAGCGACAATAGGGCAGATACCGGTGCCCAGATCGAGCGTTTTCTGAGTGAATACTGTGCATCTTGCGACTACCGAACGTGAAATGACCAAAGGCCCTTGCCCTGTCGCTCAGCGTAAGCAACTCTGTACACGCGAGGCAAGGAATGAAAGCGCAACCGGACCACTTACAGATTGCGTGTGACCGAGCCATCAAGTCAGCTCAAAGGGTTGCTGTACGGATAGGCTCGTGAAAGAATTCACAAGCGCTGCGGGTAGCAAGACTCTGGCCCGTAGTACTCAAGCAAGAAGGAGAAACACCCCATGGACTGGCGTCACCGCGCGGTATGCCGCGACGAGGACCCGGAACTGTTCTTCCCGATCGGCAACACCGGTCCGGCGTTGATGCAGATCGAGGAGGCGAAGACCGTTTGTCGTCGCTGCCCGGTCATGTCGGAATGCCTGGCCTGGGCGCTGGAGAGCGGGCAGGACGCCGGAGTCTGGGGCGGACTGAGCGAGGATGAGCGGCGCGCGCTGAAGCGGCGTAATGCCCGGGCCCGCGCCCGCATGGCCTGACGGCTGTACCTCGCACCACCCCTGCTGAATCGCACCACCCCTGCTGAATCGCCCAGCCGTTTACTCGGGTGAATCTCAGCCAAGAGATCCGCGATCCCGCCGACTGAGCGGGATTCGCAACGAAGCAACCGTGCCCGACACGCCACCCTCGCGCTGACCCAGCTCGAGGGTGGCGTCGAGTTCGGCGCTGACGAGGGTCCGGACGATCTGCAGTCCGAGGCGATCGGTCCCCTCCAGCGAGAAGCCACCGGGCAGGCCCGCGCCGTCGTCGGTGATGGTCACGATCAACACTCCCCGATCTCGCAGCGCTTCGACGTCGACGCTGCCAGAACTGCCCCCGGCAAAACCGTGTTCGACGGCATTGCCGACCAGTTCGGTGAGCACCATGACCAACGGCGTCGCCAGTTCTGCCGGCAACTGGCCGAAGGACCCGACGCGGCGGACGATGACCCGTCCGGCGGCGCCGGTGACATCGGCGAGCATGTCGAGCAGCCGATCGACCACCTCGTCGAAGTCGACCTCCTCTTCGATGGCCGATGACAGCGTTTCGTGCACCAGCGCGATCGAGGACACCCGGCGCATCGACTCCTCCAGTGCCGCCCGCGCCTCCGGGTTGGCAAGCCGCCGGGACTGCAGCCGGAGTAGCGCGGCGACCGTCTGAAGGTTGTTCTTCACCCGATGGTGGATCTCGCGGATCGTGGCGTCCTTGCTCAGGATCTGCCGATCCCGGCGCCGCAACTCGGTGACGTCCTGCAGCAGCACCAGTCCGCCGAGCGACTCCCGCCGCGGGTGCAACGGGATGGCACGGAACTGGACGATGGCTCCCCCGCCATCCACCTCACGGCTGAAGGGATGTTCGCCGCGCAGCGCCTGCGACATCATCTCCTCCAGATCCGCCGCATCGAACGGGTCTCGCGCCAACTGCCCCACGGCGGCGGAAAGCGGCTCACCGAGCAGGTTGCCGTTGAAGCCCAACCGACGGAACGCCGAGGACGCATTGGGGCTGGCGTACAGGACGGTGCCTTCGGCATCGATGCGGATCATGCCGTCGCCGACCCGCGGACCCGCCGCCTCCTCACGGTCACTCGCCGGCCCGGGAAAGGCACCGGTTGCCACCATCGTCGCCAGGTCGGCGGCGCTCTGCAGGTAGGCAAGCTCGAGTTGGCTCGGGCTACGCACACTCGTCAGGTTGGAGTCCCGGCCGAGCACCGCGATCGGCACGCCACCGAACAGGATGGGGATCGCCTCCCGACGGATCGGGGTGTCTCCCTCCCAGTCCGGATCGGATTCGCGAAAGATTCGTGACTCCGACAGAGCTACCCGAAGCGGCGCTGCCTTGGCTCCCGAGAGTCGGTCACCGACCCGGTCGTGCAGGTAGGCCGTCGGTCCGGTGGTCGGCCGGCACTGGGCGGCACACAGGAACTCGCCGCTGTCCACAGCGCTGTCGAGCACGCTCGCGAAGGCATCAGACTGCGTCTCCTCAACGTCTTCGGCGTGGTCCGGGTGTGGTTCTGGCCGCCGCGGAGCTACCGGGACCCACAGCAGCAGGTCAGCGAACGACAGGTCCGACAACAACTGCCACTCGGCCACGAGCCGCTGCAGATGACCTGTTTGGTCACTGTCGAGGTGGGTGTGGCTGGCAAGGAGATCAGACAGGGCAGACATGATTAGCAGTGAGCTTCGCACATGAAACCGCGGCGGTTCGGACAGGCACGCCGCGTCCCGGCAGCCGAGCAGACTGCGCTTTCGGGTGCCGATGTTCGCCGTGGAAGATTTCTGGCAAATCGGCGGACACGCACCTGTACGAACAGCATCATCACCCCCGAAGGTCTACATTTCGACCGGTTCACCTTCAGGAGGCTCCCATGTCCGAACGTAACCCGCGCCAACTGCCCACCGGAGTGGCGGTCACGGCCGGTGTGCTGCTGGCCATACCCGTGCTGGCGCTGCTCATCGTCCCGCTCTACGCCCGCAAGGGCCCCGAGCTGTGGGGATTTCCGTTCTTCTACTGGTACCAGTTCCTGTGGGTGTTTCTGGCCGCAGCATTCACCTTCACCGCCTTCGTGCTCATCGAGCGCGCGCGCAGGGACCGGCGCGCATGAGCACGATCGTCGCTGCAGGCGGCACCAAAGTGGACGGCGTGGCCCTGTCGGTACTGCTGTTCTTCTTCGCGATAGTCACCGTCGGCGGATTCATGGCAGCCAAGTGGCGCCGGCCCGAATCGATGCATTCCCTGGACGAATGGGGCCTGGGCGGTCGCGGTTTCGGTACGGTCATCACCTGGTTCCTGCTCGGTGGCGATCTCTACACCGCGTACACCTTCGTTGCGGTGCCGGCGGCGATGTATGCCACCGGAGCTGTCGCCGGCTTCTTCGCCGTGCCGTACACGATCGTGGTGTACCCGCTGATCTTCATCTTCATGCCGAGGATGTGGTCGGTGGCGCACCGCAACGGCTACGTGACGCCGGCTGACTTCGTCCGCGGCCGCTACGACTCACGCCTGCTCGCGCTGGCCGTGGCCGTCACCGGCCTGCTCGCCACGATGCCGTACATCGCCCTACAGCTCGTCGGTATCCAGGCGGTGCTCGACACCCTCGGACTCGGTGGCTCGGGCAACTGGTTCGTCAAGGACCTACCGCTGTTCATCGCCTTCGCCGTCCTCGCCGCGTACACCTACTCGTCCGGTCTTCGTGCCCCGGCGCTGATCGCTTTCGTCAAGGATGCCCTGATCTACCTGGTGATCATCGTGGCCATCATCTATGTGGGCGTGAAGATCGGCTTCGGCGACATGTTCCATGCTGCGGAGACGAAGATGGCGACCAAGACCAAGACCGGGGCCGCGACCGGCGTGCTGGTCCCCAATTCGAAGACCTACTGGGCTTACTCGTCGCTGGCGTTCGGATCGGCGCTGGCACTCTTCATGTATCCGCACTCGATGACCGCGGTGCTGTCCGGCCGCAGCCGGAACGTGATCAGGCGCAACGCTGCGATCCTGCCGGTGTACTCACTCATGCTGGGTCTGCTGGCCCTTCTCGGCTTCGCCGCCATCGCGGCCAAGACCAAGGTGATCGGAGCGGACGGCAAACCCAACGCGCAGCTGGCCGTGCCGCACTTCTTCCACGACTCGTTCCCCAGCTGGTTTGCCGGGATCGCGTTCGCCGCCATCGCCATCGGTGCACTGGTACCGGCCGCGATCATGTCCATCGCTGCCGCGAACCTCTTCACCCGCAACATCTACCGCGAGTACCTCAAGCCGGATGCAACTCCCAAACAGGAGGCTCAGGTCTCAAAGATCGTCTCGCTGGTGGTGAAGTTCGGCGCGCTCGTCTTCGTGCTCAGCCTGGACAAGCAGAATGCCATCAACTTTCAGCTGCTCGGCGGAGTGTGGATCCTGCAGACCATCATTGCCATCGTCGCGGGCCTCTACACCCGCTGGTTCCATCGGTGGGCGCTGCTCGGCGGCTGGGCGGCCGGCATGGTCTACGGAACCTCGATGGCGTACCAGCAGAAGTCTGCGGCGACCGCACACTTCGGCGGTTCGCTGGCCAGATTCCCGTTCAGCCACACCACCATCTACATCGGCTTCAGCGCGCTGCTGGTGAACCTGGTGGTAGCGGTGCTACTGACGTTCGTGCTGCGTGCGCTGAAGGCGGCCGAAGGGACCGACGCCACGAGCCCGGAGGACTATTACTCGGATTCAGAACCAGCCGTCGCATCGCAGACCGCCAGCGGCCACACGAGCCGCTAGCCGGCGAGGAGCGACAGTTCCACCGGGGCTGGGCCGGCCGGGTAACCGGCCGGCTCAGTCTGCCCGGTACTCCACGTGGGTGGTCTCGATGACGACCTCGGTGAGCCGCACGCGAATACTTGACTTCAGGCTCTCGGGTGCGATGTCGCCGCCGCACGTTCGGGCGACGAGCGATTTGACGTCCTGCTCCAGGCCGAAGTGCCGTAGGCAGGGCGCGCAGTCGTCGAGGTGGGATCGGATGCGCTGCCGCACCTCGGGGTCGGATTCATCATCCAGATAAAGGTAAACGTCCGCCAGCACGTCGTCGCAGTCGATGCCACCAGGTCCGAAGCCGATCATGATTGCTCCCCCTCGCCCGCGCCGGACGTGGTCGAACCTGCTTTGACGAGCCCGCGATCCTTCGCGTAGTCGGCCAGCAGAACCTGTAGTTGCTTGCGTCCGCGGTGCAGCCGAGACATCACGGTGCCGATCGGCGTCTCCATGATCTCGGCGATCTCCTTGTAGGCAAAGCCCTCTACGTCGGCGAGGTAGACGGCCAACCGGAAATCCTCGGGCAGGGACTGAAGCGCGTCCTTCACATCGGAATCCGGGAGGTGATCCAGCGCTTCCATCTCAGCGGACTTCAGACCCGAGGACGTGTGTGATTCGGCTGCGTGCAACTGCCAGTCCTCGATGTTCTCCGAGCTGGACTTCAACGGTTCGCGCTGCTTCTTGCGATAGGTGTTGATGAAGCTGTTGGTCAGGATCCGGTACAGCCACGCCTTGAGGTTGGTGCCCTCTTGAAACTGATGAAAGGCAGCAAAGGCCTTGACGAATGTCTCTTGGACCAGGTCCTCGGCGTCTGCCGGATTGCGCGTCATCCGCATGGCCGCCGCATAGAGCTGGTCAAGGAACGGCAGAGCGTCACGCTCGAACCGGGCCCGACGCTGCTCGACTGTCTCCTCGGCCACTGCGCTGCCCTTCTGACTCGACTGACCGGTCACTGTTTCACCGGGCAACTGCGAGCTTACGGGGACAGCCCGACCGCGGTCAGGCGCAGCCATGACTTTCTTGCCAACCAAGACCGCGCCGTCGGTTCGGACGGCCGAACTCGTTCGCAGATCGACTGTGCGATCCAGCATCTGGGTCATCAGGTCACGATCACTTTCAGCGGGGGGCATCGCTGACAGAACACCGAAACCGCGACGATCCATTCCCGAATTCAGACCAGCTGTCGGCCGGGACCCCGCGGAGCATCCGGTTCGCCGACACTGTGTTCGGTCCCTCCGCCGCCACCGGAGCACCACGGACACCAGGGCTGCAGCCGCCGGTGCGTGGTGTGGGCCGAGATCAGGTAGATCATCGAGGCCTGCACGACGGCCCAGCCCCAGCGCCCGTGCGGCAGAGTCAGCAGCACGTTGGACCCGATCAACACCACGAGGTAGGGAATGACCAGTTTCGGGTTCGTCCCCGCATGTGCGGTGAAGAATCGGCGGCGGTAGCGCTGGGACTGCTCAGCCGCGTTGAGTGGGATCGCGGCGGCGCACGATTCACAGAGCCGGCGGTCGTGACGCCGCATCATCAGCCAGGTGACGACGACGAAGGCCAGCAGTGCCAGCCGGACCAGCAGGCTGAGCAGGGTCGGGTACGAGGTCTGCAAGCCCAACACGATCGACGCCGCGATGGACACCTTGAGCAACAGGCCGGAAAGGTGCCCCCACAGCTCCATCACCCGAGGCGGTGTGGCCGCGTATTCGTAACTCTCCGTCATGCTGTGTGACCCCCCGGTCCTGCGTCGGGGCAGCTGCCCCGGACACGAGCATGCGTCACATTCCAGGCGCTGGCAAGATCATCACCATGACTGCCGCCACCCAGGCCACCGTGGTGCTAGATCGTGCCAAAATGCACTACTCACTGCATACGTACGCACACGATCCGCGTTCGAAGTCGTATGGGGACGAGGCTGCGGCAGCGCTTGGGATCGACCCGCAGCGCATCTACAAGACCCTCATCGCATCGGTGGATGGTCACTTAGTGTGTTCGGTTGTGCCGGTCGCGGCCAGCCTCAACTTGAAAGCACTCGCGGCCGCGGCCGGTGGCAAACGTGCGGAAATGGCAGACCCGGCGAAGGCGCAACGTGCCACCGGGTACGTACTCGGCGGCATCAGTCCGCTGGGCCACCGAAGCCGGATCCCGGTGTTCGTCGATGTATCGGTGAACACCTTCGAGACCGTCTTTGTCTCCGCCGGCAAGCGCGGCGTCCAGGTCGAACTCTCGCCAGCCGACCTGCTCAGCGCCGCCGGTGCGCGACTGGCGCAGATAGCAGCCGCCTGACCGGTTCGGACGCCTCAGCCGGTCGGCCCGCCTCGATTGATCCCGACATCCACGCTCAGCCAGTCGGCGACTGCCTTGCCCACCTCATCAGCGGACCGCTTGAGCGAGTGGTCACCAGGCACCACCACCAAGGTCAGCCCGCGACGCTGCGACGGCATCCCGAACGGGTCCTGGGCACCCTGGATCACCAGGGTCGGTACCGGCACCGCGTCGAGCTCCGCCAGTCGGGTCTTCTCCGGCTTTCCCGGCGGATGCAGCGGAAAGGCAAGCG
>JBBQFE010000143.1:0-7261 GCA_038321605.1 Mycobacteriales bacterium
CATCGGTGCCCATAACGGGCCCGTCGAGATCCTGACTATCTTCGACCACGACGGGGAACGGGTGCATCTCCACCCCTCCGCGACGGGTGGGGCGTCGTAGCAGATGTGAGAATTGAACGATGCCGATCAGTGCAGCTGTCGAGTTTTACAACCTTCACCATGTTCAGCTGGCGATCCCCGTGGGCGGCGAGAAACAGTGCCGAGCGTTCTGGGGCGGCGTACTGGGTATGGCCGAGCTGCAAAAGCCTTCCGTCCTTGCTGCTCGCGGTGGTTGCTGGTTCCGCAGCGGCGGGCTTGAGGTGCATCTCGGTGTGGAGGTGCACTTCGTCCCGGCAGGCAAGGCGCATCCGGGCATAGTTGTAGCTGATCTCGCTACCGTCGCGCAGCGCCTTGAGGCCGGTCACGCGCCAGTCATCTGGGACGACAACTTTCCGGGATTCGATCGCTTCTACTCAAGCGATCCGTTCGGCAACCGCTTGGAATTCCTGGCGCCTGAGAAGTAGCCGTCCGACGTGGCCGGAGGCCGTGCGGAAAGCTGGCACTGAGTGCCGCTGCTGGTGCCGCTGCTGGTGAAGGTGCTGCTGGCGGGTCGGGACGCGTTGCGACTCGCTCGGTCCAGAAGATGGCGATGCGGGGATTGCACTGCCATGACCTTTACTCCCACGCCCTGAACATCCGACGCGCGATCTCAGCAGGTGCGGAAGCCTCTCATGGGCTACGTCATTGCTCAGTCGTGCATCGGGACCAGCAAGTAAGGAATCCGCGTCACCGCACGAGTACGCAGCCCTCGCGCAATGGTCGGTGCGGCAGGCGGGGGAGTCGCACGGCTTGCGTAGGGTCGCACAATGGTGCATGTGATGGCCCCGATCGTGTTCCGCGCAGGTGTCGAGCATGCCTCGCTGGTGGGCCGATTGTTGTTCGACTTCAACAGCGAGTTCGAAGCCCCCGGACCCGGTGCGGACGAGTTCGCCGAAAGGTTCGCCGGGCTACTCGGACGTGACGACGTCATCGTCCTGGTGGCCGGAACGGAACAGTCGCCGTCCGGCTTCGCGTTCCTGACCCTGCGCCCCACCCCCTACTTCGACGGCCCGCTCGCCCAGTTGGAGGAGCTGTACGTAGGACCGGCCCTGCGCGGGCAGGGGATCGGCACCGGACTGCTGCTGACGGCGATCGACCTGGTGCGCGAGCACCGTGGCGGTGAGATCCATATCAACGTCGATGAGATCGACACCGATGCCCGCCGGTTCTACGAACGGCACGGCTTCGTCAACATCGAGCCGGGCGCTGAGTATCGGATGCTCTGCTACCTCCGCGAACTGTGACCTGCGTCGGGCAGGGCGCTCCTGCAGTGAACTCGCGCGAGCCCAGACCCGACCCGATCCGGATTTCTGCCTTACCGGTTGTCGGACTCGGGGTGCACGATGTTCACCATGTCGCTGACATTCGTTGGAACACTTGACCGCTCGACCGTGCCCTCCGCCTTCGGGCAACTCACCGAACTGGTCGGGTCCGCGCGGGTCGCCGAGTTGTGGTCAGAGGAGTCGGCCCTGCCGGGCATGACGGTCGGCGGCTTGACGCGTCACCTGGTCAGTCAGCCGGAGTGTGCTGTCGAGTTCCTGACCGCGCCCATCCCTCCGGGGGCTGCCATATCGAGTCTGGTCGGCCACTACGAGCGCGTCGACTGGTTCCATGCCCCGATCGATGCACCCGAAAACACCTCGATCTGCGACCATTTCAACGAGCTCGGTGCCGCAGGTCCCGACGAGTCGGTCGAGGTACTCACACGATCGATCGGGCAACTGGCTGCGGCGATGGCCGCGGCCGGCCCGACGACGTACGTACCGTGGCAGGACTGTGCGCTGCCCACTGATGATTTTCTCGTCATCCGGCTCATGGAGCTGGCGGTGCACGCAGACGACCTCGCGTTCAGCGTGGGGGTGAAACCGCCGAAATTCGTCCCCGCCGTACTCGACCCCGTGCTGGCCCTGCTCGCCGCGCTGGCCAACCGGCGCCACGGCCAGGAGGTGGTACTGCGCTCCTTGAGCCGCCATGAAAGGTCCAGTGGCCAGGCATCGGCCTTCGGGCCGGCCGAAACCTCCACACCTCGCCACGCCGGGTAGCCGCACCTGTTGGGCAGCGGAACCGCCGGGCACCCGAAAGACCAGCTGCGCAAAGGGCTCCCGGGCTCAGACGTCGCGCCGGGTGACCAGAGTCGCGGCGGCGATGAGTGCGACGGTCGCATAGAGGCAGAGGACTCCAAGGCCGGTCCAGGGCGGCAGTGCGTTTCGGGTATGGATGACGGAGATGATCTGACTTCCCGCGTTGGCCGGCATGTAGTTGATGACGTGGTTGCGCCAGTTCGTCGGCAACAGGTCGACGAGGGCGGTTGTTGCAAAGAGGACGCCGAAGAACGCTGACAGAGCTCCTGCGGTATGGCGGATCAGGGCACCGAGCCCGAAGCCGAGTAGCCCGATCGCGGTGAGATACAGGCCGCCGCCGACGGTCGCGCGCAGGGCGCCGGGATCGGTGAGCGATACGCCGGCGTGGGCGGGCAGTAGCAGGCGTTGCCCCACTGCAAATGCGGCGAAGCTCGACGCTTCACCGATCACGAGGGTGCAGCCGGCGAATACAATCCCCTTTGCCGCCAGCACAATCCGGCGTTGCGGTACCGCGCTCATCGTGGCGCGGATCATCCCGGTGCCGTATTCGGAACTGATCACGAGTACGCCCAGCGCGCCGACGGCGATCTGGGCCAGGTAGATGCCGTTCAGGCTGGTCAGCGTCGCGTCGAAGCCATCCAGGCTGTCCTTGCCGATGATGATCTGGTTCGCCTGCTGGTGGCTGATCAGCGCGCCCACGACGATCGTTGCAAGCACGGCGACCAGAGCCGTCCAGTAGGCCGATCGCACGGAGCGCAGTTTCGTCCATTCCGAAAGCAGTACGTTTCCGAACCCGATCGTGGTCCGCTCGCCCACAATGGACGTTGTCATCTCAGGCGGCCGCTTCTGGACGAAAGTCGACGCTGTTGCGGGTCAGCTCCATGAACGCCTCTTCCAGCGACGCCTGCCGCGACACCAACTCGTGGACTGCGAGACCGTGGGCCACCGCGAGGTCCCCGACCGCACTCGCCGAGAGTCCGGTGACGATGAGGGAATCGTCTGCCAGGTTCAGGCTCACGTCCGCACCACGCTGATCGAGTAGGGCCGCCAGTTGCCTCACAACCGGCGACCGGACCAGCACAGAGTTTGCCGAATGCCGCTCGATGATGTCGCTCACCGACGCATCTGCGATCAGTCGCCCACGCCCGACCACGATCAGGTGATCGGCGGTCAACGCCATCTCGCTCATGAGGTGACTCGACACGAAGACGGTTCGACCCTCCGCGGCGCGCTCCCTCAAGAAGGTTCGTATCCAGACAATCCCCTCGGGATCCAATCCGTTCACCGGCTCATCGCACAACAACACCGGCGGGTCCCCGAGCAGGGCCGCCGCAAGTCCAAGGCGCTGACTCATGCCGAGTGAAAACGCACCCACGTGGCGACGGGCCACCTTGTCCAGACCGACCAGATCCAGAACCGCCGAGACCCGCGACCGATCGATACCGTTGCTCTGCGCCAGACACAGCAGATGGTTGAACGAACTGCGTCCCCCGTGCACCGCGCGCGTCTCCAGGACGGCGCCCACCTCGTGCAGGGGCCGCCGGATCTCACCGTAGGCGCGTCCGTTGACGGTGACACTGCCCCGTGAAGGAGTGTCCAGCCCCAGAATCATCCGCATCGTCGTCGACTTGCCAGCACCGTTCGGACCCAGGAACCCCGTTACCCGACCGGGTTCGACATCGAAGGTGAGCCCGTCGACCGCTCGGGCCGACCCGTAGGACTTGCTCAGATCATGGGCCTGGATCATCTGCGAACCTCCACCTCAGCCGCCAACCGTCAGCAGCCATCGTCGGCTTCGGATCGTCCGGGCGGATCAGTGATGACCCTGACTACGACCCCGAAACCTGGGTCAGAAGGTGCCTTCGGACAGATCGGTGACGCGGCGTCCTCAGCGCACCCGGACCGCAACCAGGCCGGATACCGTGCCGACGAAGACCTTGTCGCCGTTGAGTGCGGGCGTTGCAAAACGAGTCGTGGACGAGCCGAGCGCGATCGAACCGAGCTGGACCCCGCTGCCACTGATCGCCACCAGATTCGATCCCGCGAGTGCGTAGAGGGCACCGTTGCCGGCCACCGGTGAGCTCGTCACCGAACCTAGATGCCACACCCGGGTGAAGGTGCCCTGCGCCGAGACCTCGACCCGGCTGAGCCCGTCGGTGCACGGCATGTACACGGTGTTACCGGTCACGGCAGATTCGCCGAAGGCCCGGCACAGCGGGCCGGTGGAGACCTGGCCGCCGACCCCGCCCAGATGCGATGCCCGCACCACGTAGCCGGTGCCGGACTTGCCTGCCTGCAGCACGAACCCGCTCGCGGTGAGTGCCGGTGTCATCGAACCCAGGTCCAGGTCCGGGGCGTTGTCCGAAGCCCAGCTGGACGGTGCGAAGAAGTCCAACCGCTGGGACGTCGGGCTGATCCGCGTGATCGAATCCGAACCGTCATAGGCACCCGAGGTCGAGTTGCCGTTTCCGATGGCGACCAGCACCGACCCGTCAGCCAGCACGACCGGGCCACCGGGGGCCCAGATCCCGCCCATCCGAGCGGTGGGCACGACCCACGCGGTTCCGCCCGTCGCACCGCTGGCCTTCAGCGAGATGACTGCGCCCTTGTACTGGCCGCAATCCCCGGCCAGGCCGCCGAACGGGATGTAGACGTTGCCCCCGGCCACCGCGAGCGCACCGCGCTGCTGTTCGGCGTTCTCGGCCTGGCCCGGCACCATGACCCTGCGATCGATCTCGACCCGGCCGGTGGAGGCGTTCAGGCCGAAGAACTCGTGATGCGCACCGAACTGCGCGTTGACCGAGTTGGTGACGACGAAGATTCGGTTCGTCTTGGCGTCGAACGCCGGCGTCCCGGTGATTCCGCTCGGCGAGATGTTGCCGGCGCAGGCCAGCGCGGAGGTGGGGGCGGGCGCGAGCAGGTGATGACTCCACCGCAGCGCGCCGGTGGTCGCGTTGAACTCGTACACCGTGTTGTTCTCGGTCGCCGCGATCACGTACGGGCCGGCGATGATGGGTGAGCCGTAGACCGCCCCGTCGAGCGTCTTGGCCCAGGCGGTGTTCAGGTGTGAGAACTTGGTTCCGCTGGGGTACCAGCCCGAGCGGTGGTTGTCCCCGTGGTTGGTCGGCCACGGCGCGGCGGCGGTGGAGAACACCACGGCGATGATGACAGCGAGGACGACAGCAGGTACGGCAAGAAGACGACGCATACCTTCAGAGTGGTCGCTGAGTCACAACTTGTCCACGCAGAGTAAGAACTTGGGCGCAACTGCCGAGTTCAGAGCCGGGCGCAACTGCAGACTGCAGGGTCAGAGCGCGATCAGCTTGGGCGGCGCCGGCGGCGCGCTGTCCTGATGCGTCACGATCCAATCGGTGGCCTCCGAGCCGCACATCGGCGGTGCGAGGTACCAGCCCTGACCGCCGTCGCAGCCGAGCGCGCAGAGCGCCGCCCATTCCTGCTCGTTCTCCACACCCTCGGCGATCGCGGGGACGCCGAGGGCGTGCGCGAGCTCGACGACAGCGCGGACGATGGACGGTTCGGGGTGATCGCCGGTGAGCCTGGAGACGAAGGCCCGGTCGATCTTGATCTCGTCCACCGGCAGTGACTGCAGCCGCAGCAGGGACGAGTAGCCGGTGCCGAAGTCGTCAAGGCTGAGCGTGATCCCCATCGCGGCCAGCTCGGCGAACACCGCGGTCAATTCCTCGGGTGCCTCGGCAACGATCCGCTCGGTGATCTCCAGCTGCAGGGCACCGGCCGGTAACCCGAACTCGCGCAGCCCGTCGGCGATCTGGCCCGCCAACCGTCCGCCGGCCAGGTCGGTCACCGAGACGTTGACCGCGACCTGTACCCGCAGCCCGAGTGCGCGCCAGTCGGCCACTTGGCGCATCGCCAACGCGATCACGCGTTCGGTGAGCTGGGGCATGATTCCCGACCGCTCAGCCAGCGGAATGAACTCGTCGGGACGCACGAAACCCCGCTCCGGGTGCTCCCACCGGATCATCGCCTCCACGCCCAACAGCGACTGGTCGCGCATCGAGACCTTCGGCTGGTAATGCAGGGTGAGCACGTCGTCGTCCAGTGCCTGGCGCAGTTGGCCCAGTAGTTGCAGCCTGTCGGCGGAGTTCCGGTCGCGGCTCGCCGCGTACGTGGCGATGCCGGATCGGGTGTGCTTCGCGTCGTACATCGCCACGTCGGCCAGGCGCAGCAGGTCATCGGCGAGCCAACCCTGTTCGGGATACATCGCGATCCCGATCGAGGCCTCGATGTCGAAGATCATTCCGTCCAAGGTGATCGGGTCGGCCAACGACTGCCTGATCCTGTCGGCCAGCCCCCGGGTGGCGACGAGGTCGGAGCCGGCGGCGATGACCGCGAACTCGTCGCCGCCGAGGCGGCACACGCGGTC
The DNA here is from genome assembly GCA_038321605.1 of Mycobacteriales bacterium. GTDB lineage: Bacteria > Actinomycetota > Actinomycetes > Mycobacteriales > Jatrophihabitantaceae > Jatrophihabitans_A. Next base: position 6,562 of record JBBQFE010000143.1, read on the forward strand.
CTCCGGACCAGCCGCTCCGCTGAGCCGATCGGCGAACTGCACCAGGATCTGGTCGCCCACCTGGTGCCCGAGGGTGTCGTTGATCTCCTTGAAGTGATCCAGATCGATCAGCAGCAACCCGAACGGCGTGGACTCGCGTCGACTCCGGGTGAGCTCCTCCGCCAGGGACTGCTGCAGGTTGATGCGGTTGGGCAGCCCGGTGAGGGAGTCGTGTCCGGCCTGATGCTCCTGCTCCAGCGACATCTGTGCGGTCCGGTACACCAGCAGCAACGGAATGAGCAGCAGAGGCAGAAGCACCCACGCGCTCTGGGCGAGCAGCACCACCAGCGGCGACAGTGCCAGCACCGCGAACGTCATCACCGTGTAATGCCAGAAGTCGTCGAACAGGACTTCGCGGAAGGAGGAGGCCCAGGCGGTGGCCGCGGACACCAGCACATCGTTCGTCACGAAGTACGCGACCCAGGCAGTGGCCATCCACCCCAGCGCGCCGCCGTCGACGCGGGGCAGCGGATGCTCCAGCGACGACGGGTGGCCCGCCACCACCATCACCATCACCAGCCAGGCTGCGGCAACGGAGAGGTTGTACTGCCCGACGTTGAACAGCACCTTCCACGGCGCCTTGCGCTGGCTCAGGTCCGAGGCCAGCGCGGCGATGCTGACGAAGAAGACCGCGGGCCAGATGCCCCACAGGAACAGGATC
>JBBQFE010000144.1:0-7254 GCA_038321605.1 Mycobacteriales bacterium
CCGTAGCGATAGAACCGCTCGATATCGTTGCCCTTGAACGTCGAACCGTCGCCCCAGATCGACACGTCGTCGTCCTGCATCGCGCGGACCAGCAGCGTCCCGGTGACCGCCCGCCCGAGAGGGGTGGTGTTGAAGTAGACCTGTCCGGCGGACCGGATGTGGAAAGCACCGCAGGCCAGGGCGGTGAGACCCTCGTCCACCAGCGCCGCCTTGCAGTCCACCAACCGGGACAGCTCGGCGCCGTACTGGCCCGCGCGTACCGGCACCGAGGCCAGATCAGGCTCGTCGTACTGACCGATGTCGGCGGTGTAGGTGCAGGGGATCGCACCCTTCTCGCGCATCCATGCGACCGCTACGGAGGTGTCGAGGCCCCCGGAGAATGCGATGCCGACGCGCTGGCCGACCGGAAGACTCGTGAGGACCTTGGACACGGGTCAAACCCTAGCTGTTGGCTCAGAAGGCGCTTTCGGCGATGTCCATCAACGCCAGGTCGGTGCCCTCGACGATCTTGCGGCGCGAGACCAGCTCCGGCAGCACGGTGGCGGCGAAGAACTTCGCCACCGCCAGCTTGCCCTCGTAGAAGGACTTGTCAGCCGCGCTGACACCGTTGGCGTCCAGCTTCGCCAGGGCGACAGCCGCCTGGCGCAGCAGCAGCCAGCCGATGGCGAGATCACCGCAGGACATCAGCAACCGGGTCGAGTTCAGACCGACCTTGTAGATGTTGCGGATGTCGTCCTGCGCAGAGGTGAGCTGACCGATCATCGCGCCGACCATCGACCCGACCTCGGACAGCGCCTTGGCCACCGCCTCGCGCTCGACCTTGAGCCGGCCCTCGTCCGCGATCGAGTCGAGGAAGGCCTGGATCTCGCCGGACAGCGCTCCGAGGGCGACACCCTTGTCCCGCACGATCTTGCGGAAGAAGAAGTCCTGGCCCTGGATGGCGGTGGTTCCCTCGTACAGCGAGTCGATCTTGTTGTCGCGGATGTACTGCTCCAGCGGGTAGTCCTGCAGAAAGCCGGACCCGCCGAACACCTGGAGCGCCTGGCCGAGCTGCTCGTAGGAGCGCTCCGAACCGACGCCCTTGACGATGGGCAGCAGCAGGTCGTTGAGTCGCTCGTCGACCGAGGCCACCCGGCGGCCCTTCTCGTCCAGGGTTGCAGCGCCGTCGGCCAGGCCGCCGGCGATCTCGTTGCCCTGGGCGAATTCCGCGACCTGGATCCGGTCCTGCACGCTTGCGGTGTACAGCGCGACCGCCCGCAGACCCTCGGCGTACGCCTTCTGGGTCATCAGCTGCCGCCGGACGTCGGGGTGGTGGATGATCGTGACGCGTGGCGCGGTCTTGTCGCCCGACCGGGTCAGGTCAGCGGACTGGACGCGGGTCTTGGCGTAGTCCAGGGCCGCCAGGTAGCCGGCGGACAGCTCGGAATAGGCCTTGGTGCCGACCATCATCCGCGCGTGCTCGATCACCTTGAACATCTGGGCGATGCCGTCGTGCACCTCGCCGAGCAACCAGCCCTTGGCCGGGGTCTTCTCGCCGAAGGTCACCTCACAGGTGGTAGAGGCCTTGAGCCCCATCTTGTGCTCGACGTTGGTGACCACCGCGCCGTTACGGTCACCGAGCTTGCCGGTGTCCCAGTCGAAGTCGAACTTCGGCACGATGAACAGCGAGAGACCCTTGGTGCCCGGTCCAGCGCCCTCGGGACGGGCCAGCACGTAATGGATGATGTTGTCGCTCATGTCGTGCTCGGCGGACGTGATGAACCGCTTGACGCCCTCGATGTGCCAGCTGCCGTCGTCCTGCTTGATGGCCTTGGCGCGCCCGGCACCGACGTCGGAACCGGCGTCCGGCTCGGTCAGCACCATCGTGGCGCCCCAGCGCTGGTCGATCATCAGGCGGCCGATCTTCTGCTGCTCCTCGGTGCCGACCTCGTGAATGATGTTGGCGAACGCCGGGCCACAGTTGAACATCCAGATGGCCGGGTTGGCGCCGAGCACCATCTCTGCGATGCCCCAGACCAGCGAGCGCGGAGCCAGCGTGCCGCCGTAGTCCGGGGTCGACTCGAGCCGCCACCACTCGGCGTCCTGCCAGGTGGCGTAGGACTTCTTGAACGACTCCGGCATCGCGACGGTGTTGGTCTTCGGGTCGAATACCGGCGGGTTGCGGTCGGAGTCGACGTAGGACTCAGCCAACGGTCCCTCGGCGAGGGTGCGGACCTCGGCCAGGATGCCACGCGCCGTGTCGGGGTCGATCTCGGCGAACGGGCCGGTGCCGAGGACGTCCCCGGTTCCGAGCACCTCGAACAGGTTGAACTCGATGTCACGAAGGTTGGACTTGTAGTGGCCCATGAGATGTCTCCTCGGCTAGCGCGTACAGCTGTGTGCCGACCATTGTTACCGGCCAGTATGACAACTATATTACTGACCAGTAACCCTCGCAACCCGGTGCCGTGACTAACCTCGGCAGCTATGAGACTTCGGGTGTTCATCGAGCCGCAGCAGGGCGCCACCTACGACGACCAGCTCAGAGTCGCCAGGGCCGCGGAGGATCTCGGCTTCGACGCGTTCTTCCGCTCGGACCACTACCTGAAGATGGGCGACGGGGACGGCTACCCCGGCTCCACCGACGCGTGGACGACGCTGGCCGGCCTCGCTCGAGAGACCGGTCGGATTCGGCTCGGGACGCTGGTGAGCCCCGCGACCTTCCGGCACCCCGGACCGCTGGCCATCACCGTCGCCCAGGTCGATCAGATGAGCGCCGGGCGGGTCGAGCTCGGGCTGGGCGCGGGTTGGTTCGCCGCCGAGCACGCCGCGTACGGGTTGGACTTCCCGGCGCTGCCGGAGCGTTATGACCTGTTCGCCGAACAGCTTGCCGTGATCGACGGACTGTGGCGCACGCCCGTCGACGAGCGGTTCTCCTTCGCCGGCACGCACTACCAGGTCACCGATTCACCGGCGCTACCCAAACCGGTGCAGAGTCCGCGGGTGCCGATCGTCCTCGGTGGGGCCGGCAAGCAGCGGTCCGCGGCGCTGGCCGCCCGGTACGCCGACGAATACAACGTCGGATTCTCGACGGTCACAGACACCGCGACGGTCCTGGATCGGGTGCGCACCGCCGTCGCCGAGGCAGGTCGCGGCCCGGATTCGATCCGCTACTCGTCCGCCCTCGTCGTCTGTGCCGGCTCGACCGGGGCCGAGGTGGCCCGTCGGGCCGACGCCATCGGGCGGACCCCGCAGGAGCTGGCCGCCAGTGGTCTGGCCGGCAGCCCCGCCGCCATCGTCGAGAAGATCGCGACGTACGCCGAGATCGGCATCGACACGCTGTACCTACAGGTACTCGACCTCGCCGACCTCGATCACCTCGAGCTGATCGCCGCCGAGGTGCTGGCGCAGGTCTGAACGCCCGGGCCGCTCAGAAGACGACGCGCAACCTGATGGTCTCGGGCATCGCGCGGATCTCATCCACGATGGACTGCGTCACCCCGCCCGCGCTGTCGGTCACCACGTAGCCGACGTCGCCCTTGGTCCCGAGCAGCTGCGCCTCGACGTTGACCTGGTGCTCGGCAAGCAGACCGTTGATGCGCGCCAGTACACCGGGCACGTTGCGGTGCAGGTGAACCATTCGCAGACTGTCCTTGCGGCGGGGAAGATCCAGCCCCGGCAGGTTGACGCTCAACGCTGTCGAGCCCTCGGACAGGAAGGCGAGGAACTTGTTCGCCACGAACTGCCCGATGTCCTGCTGGGCCTCTTCGGTCGAACCGCCGATGTGCGGGGTCAGGATGACGTTGGGCAGGCCGCGCAACTCGGAGACGAACTCGTCGCCCCGGCCCTTGGGCTCGATCGGGAACACGTCCACCGCGGCACCTGAGATGTGACCGGACAGCACGTGCTCGCGCAGCGCGGCGTAGTCGACCACGAACCCGCGTGACAGGTTCAGGAAGATGCTGCCCTGGCGCATCGCGGCGAACTCGGCCTCCCCGAAGATGTTCTTGTTCTCGGGCCGGCCGTCCACATGCAGGGTCACCACATCGGAGTCGTGCAGCAGCTCCTTCAGGGTGGCGCTGCGTTGGGCATTACCCAGCGCCAGCCGGTCGGAGGTGTCGTAGAACAGCACCCGCATGCCCAGGTTCTCGGCCAGCACCGACAGCTGGGTGCCGATGTTGCCGTACCCGACGATGCCCAAGGTCCGGCCGCGGATCTCGTGCGAGCCGTCGGCGGACTTGTCCCAGACACCGTCGTGCATCAGCGTGTTCTTCTCCGACAACCGGCGGGTCAACGAGATCAGTTCGGCGATGGCCAGCTCGACCACGCTCCGGGTGTTGGAGAACGGTGCGTTGAAGACGGTGACGCCGTGGCTGGTGGCGGCCAGCAGGTCGATCTGGTTGGTCCCGATGCAGAAGGCACCGATGGCCAGCAGGTTGGGAGCGGCCGCCAGTACCCGTTCGCTCACATGGGTCTTGGATCGGATGCCGAGCAGCTGGACGTCGGCAATGGCTTCGATCAGCTGTTCCTCGTCCAGGGCGCGGTCGAGTGCGGTGACCTCGAAGCCGGAGGACTGCAGCAACTCGATCGCGTCCGGATGGATCTGCTCGAGCAGGAGGACGCGTATGGGCTTGGGATGCACGGGACGAGTCTAGTGCCCGGCATCAGGCGGCCCGTCCGCGCTTTGCTGTTACCTCCCAGCGGGGTCAGCGAGCCGGGACGGCGGCGCCGTGGGTGAGCGTCAGCGTCGTCGCAGGGTGCGCCGCTCGCGATTGGTCACGCTGGTGTAGATCGCCAGCACGATGACCGCGCCCACCACAGAGCCGAAGATGCCGCTGACCTGAAGGCCGCCCTCGCCCTTGTCGTGACCGATCAGGTAGCCGATGAAACCACCGAGGAATGACCCGACCATCCCGAGCACAGCGGTGCGCACCAGACCGAGCTTGTGCCGTCCGGGCACCAGCAGACGTGCGATCGCCCCAGCGATCAGGCCCAGCAGGATGAAGCTGACGAGGTTCCACATGCTCGGGGAACGACCTGGAGGAAACAAAGGTGCCGGACGTCAGTTACGACGGCCACCGGGGCGGCTTCCGGTCGAGCGGCTCGCGCCCGACCGGAAGCCCGCGGCCAGCGCGGCGCTCACATCGAGCGGCGGGACCTCCGGTGCCCGGCGCCGACCAGCAGGAATCCAGCCAGCAGCAGCATCGCCGCCAGACCGAGCCCGACACCGGCCGGCGCTCCGGTGCTCGCCAGCGCGGAATCGTCGGCGAGTACCTGCTCATCCGAGGAGGTCCGCTGAGGACTGTCCGTACGGATCGGTGCAGCGGGGTCGGTCTGACCCCCCGGACCGGTGGGGCCGGCCGGGTCGGTCGGACCCGTCGGAGTCACCGGAACCACGGGCACCGCCGGCAGCGTCGTTGTCGTGCCGCAACCGGCTGTCGCAGTTCCCAACACTGAAAGACCATTGCCACACGCGGTCACCGGGGCGGTTACCGGGATAGCTACTCCCGCCGAACCACCGCCGGTAGAGCCACCCCCGGCACCGCCGGCACCTCCGGTCGTGCCACCGCCGGAAGTCGTGCCACCGCCGGAACCGGAACCGGGACCGGCGCCAGCGTCACTCGCCGCACAGGACGCAGCAGAACCACCCAACGCCCCCACGGAGTTACCGCAGACGGTCACCGGCGCGGTGACCGGTGCCTGAACACCCGATCCCCGCGACGACGAACCAGCCGTCGGGCCCGCGGAGGAACCAGCCGTCGAGCCTGCCGACGACCCCGCGGACGAGCCTGCCGCCGACCCAGCCGACGACCCAGCCGAGCTGCGCCCCAGGACCGAGATCGCGTTGCCCGACACCGTCACCGGTGCGGTGACCGGTGCCTGGATCCCGGACCCCCGCGACGACGAACTGGTCGCAGGTGCTGAGTGCCTTGCCGCCGGCGCGCTCACGGCATGCCCCAGCAGCGAGACAGAGTTGCCGGAGACGTCGACCGGAACGCTGATCGGCAGTTGAATACCTGCGCCATGGGCGCCGCTCTCGTGCTGCGGAAGATCCTGCGCCGAAGCGATTCCGGCGCCGACGACCCACAGTCCTCCGATGAGCAGCGAGCCCTGCAGGCCACGCTTCATCCATTGCTTCATCTGATTTACCTTTCCCACATTGACCGGTTCGCGTAGCGGAGAAACCGCCCGCGTCGTGCACGGTGCGCGACTGCTGCACGGCGGCAGCGAGAGCGCAGGGCAGCACTAGTCCGGGGAGAAGGGCGGAGAGCTGAACAGGCCACCGGGATCGTGGGCACGAGGGGTTCCAGTGACAGGGCATTGCTCGGGACCTGGCAGCGCGGGTCCGCCGTCGAGGACGCTGGGAGCCGCGGCGGAGGTACCGGCCGGGGATGCCGTGCCGGCCGGGTCCGGCGGCGCGGGCGCGAAGGGCATCGGTGCGCGGGGACGCGGGGCCATTGGTGCCGGGGGCACCGGGTGCGATCCGGTCCGCACGCCGCGGATTGACACTGCTGAGCTCGCAATCGGCGCCGCGGCATCTGCGCGCACGGTGGCTGGCACACCGGTCCCGGCAGCGGCTCTGCCGGCGGGTTCGACCACGCGGCTGACCTTTGCCTGGCCAATCCGGCGCGGGCTGGGTTGATCGGCCGGCGCGACCAGCGCGTCGGAGGCCAGAGTCGCGGCCGGCACGCGAGCGGCGCCGACGATCGGCAGCCCGGCAACCGGCTGCACGAGCCGGGTCGAGACCGACACCGAGACCGAGGCCAGCGTCGGCTGGAGCTGCGTGACTGGCTGGGCATCGCCGAGGACGCCCCCGGCTGCCCCGCCGACCCGGGCGACTGTCGGCTCCAGCAACGTGGCGACCCGCGGATGGCCGAGGTTCGCGTCGTGGGTGCCCTGCGGGGCGCCGCCCAGGTCGAGGACGAGGGAAGGTGGCCGAGCTTGCGAGCCGGCGGCAGGAAGTGTCTCGGCGCTTGCCCGCGACGTGTGCATCATGGAGCCCAGCAACCAGGCCGCGGCGATCATCAGGCCGATCTGCAGGAAGCGTTGGACTAGGCGCGAAGCGGCAGTCGGGGGCGAACCGGCGGCCGGGCACGCAGGGGCCAGCGCAGTGCTGCACAGCTGCTCTGTTCCCATGGTTGCCCTCCGTCCTGATCAGATCAACGACACACTGAGTGATTAGGTGACGACACTGCGTAACATTTTGCGGCCGGGACACGCGGCCCCGGCCGCCACGTCTGCCGCTGTATAGCGAAATATGCCGCCTTGGCTAGA
>JBBQFE010000145.1:0-7242 GCA_038321605.1 Mycobacteriales bacterium
AGTTCGTGATCATCTACGCGGTACTCGCGCTGAGCCTCGTGCTCGAGGGTTTGTCACTGCGCAAGGCAGTCCAGCAGGTACGCGGCGAGGCCGCCACCGCCCGGCGGGGGGTGCTGAACTTCGTGCGGCGCAGCCCCGACCCCACGGTGAAGACCGTGGCGTCGGAGGACGCGGTCGCCGTGCTCGGGGTCGCCACCGCCACCGTCGGCACCGTCCTTCACCAGATGACCGGGCAGGAGGTCTGGGACGGACTCGCGTCCCTGGTCATCGCGGCCCTTCTCGGCTACGTCGCCTGCCTGCTCGGCCGCGACACCAAGGCACTGCTGATCGGCCAGGCCGCCGACCCCGCAGTGCGGCTGACGGCGTTCGACGTCCTCAACGCCCGGCCCGAGGTGGTGGCGGTCAAGGAGATGCTGACCATGCAGCTCGGTCCGTCCTCGGTCCTGGTGGCGGTACGGGTGGAGTTCGACGCCTCGTTGACCGTGGGCGCCCTCGCGCAGGTGTGCGACCAGATCGAGGCGGAGATGCACGAGCGCGTACCGGATCTGCAGCAGGTGTTCCTCGACCCGAGCACGTTGGTGACCGGCGACCACGAACGTGGCCAGGCCGCCCTTGCGCTGACCACGCGGGAGGTCCTGGTGCTGGAGGGCGAGCAGGGCGTGCGCCGCGCCCGCACGTCGACGGCGGCCAGAGCAGGCGGAGGTTCGTCCAGCCGGTAGGTTGCTCTCATGAAGCGACTCACGAAGATCACTGCCGTCACTGCCGCCTCCGCCACCCTCGTCGCCGCCGGCGCGGTGGGCGGGGCCGCCGTCGCCGCGTCCAAGCAGCACGTGCTCGCCCTCGCCTGCGTCTCCGTCAAGAGCCGGGCGGTCACCGCGCCCATCGGCCGCAAGTGTCCGCTCGGCAGCCTGCTCGAGACCGTGGGCGCGGCGCCGCGGGGCAAGGCCGGGCCGCGGGGACCGCAGGGGTTCACCGGTGCGACGGGCAAGGCCGGCGCCACCGGCAAGACCGGGCCCGCTGGTGCGGCGGGCAAGACCGGTGCCACGGGCAAGACCGGTGCCACGGGTGCGACCGGCACCGGACACTCGTACATCGTCAACTGGCAGAAGCGGGCGCTCGCCACAGCGACGACCGGCATCACCCTGACGGCCGACGTGGTGGACACCACGGCCAACACGGAGTCGGTCGGGCTCAAGCTGCCCGTCGACATCAGCGCGTGCGGGGTGCAGGCGTCCGTCGTGACCGAGTCCACGCCGTACGCGTTCACCAGCGGCACGCCCCAGCTGCAGTCGTACCGCACCGCCGCGACGCCGACGACGCTGACCGTCGTCACCAAGGGTGTGTCAGCACCAGGCGTCGACTTCTCCCTGACGGTCACCTGCCCGTAGCCCGGCCCGCCCGCTGGCGGCTGTTCACCTGAGCGTTACCCGGTTGTCCGTTTCGTGTGGATTGTGCTCTCACCGTCTCGCCGCGCCGCCAGGGAGAACTCCGCCATGCCCAACGTCGATCGCCGTAGGTTCCTGCAGCTCGCCGGGGGCGCAGCCGCGCTTGCCGTGACGCCCACCAGCATCGCGAGAGCCGCGTCGATCCCCGCCTCGCGGCGGTTCGGATCGATCGAGGACGTCGAGCACGTCGTCATCCTGATTCAGGAGAACCGGTCGTTCGACCACTACTTCGGGACCATGCGCGGCGTGCGCGGGTTCGGTGATCCGCACCCGGTGACGCTGCCCAGCGGCAAGCCGGTCTGGCACCAGTCCGACGGAACGCGCGACATCCTGCCGTTCCGACCGGACATGGACGACCTGGGGCTGGCCTTCATCCAGGACCTCGACCACGGCTGGGACGGCGGCCACGCTGCTTTCAACGGCGGCAACTACGACCAGTGGGTGCCGACCAAGTCCTCCACCACCATGGCCCACCTGCAGAGGTCGGACATGCCCTTCCACTACGCGTTGGCCGACGCCTTCACGCTCTGCGACGCCTACCACTGCTCGCTGCTGGGGCCGACCGACCCGAACCGCTACTACGCCTGGACCGGTTGGGTCGGCAACGACGGCTCCGGCGGCGGACCGGTCATCGCCAACGACGAGATCGGCTACGGCTGGACGACCTATCCGGAGCGACTCCAGCAGGCGGGCGTATCCTGGAAGGTCTATCAGGACGCGGGCGTCGGGTTGGACGCGGCCGGGTTCTGGGGCTGGACGAGCGACCCGTACATCGGCAACTACGGCGACAACTCGCTGCTCTACTTCACGCAGTACCAGGCGGCGCCGGCCGGCAGCCCGCTGCACCAGAACGCGCTGACCGGCACCACCGCGTCGGCGGGGCAGAGCTTCTTTCAGACCCTCACCGACGACGTGCGGGGCGGCCGGTTGCCGCAGGTCTCCTGGATCGTGGCCCCCGAGGCGTTCACGGAGCACCCGAACTGGCCCGCGAACTACGGCGCATGGTACGTCTCGCAGTGCCTGGAGGCGCTGACCGCCGACCCGGACGTGTGGTCGAAGACCGCGCTGTTCGTCACCTTCGACGAGAACGACGGCTTCTTCGATCACATCGTCCCGCCGTACCCGAACGTCGGTGCGCTGCAGGGAGAGTCGACCGTCTCGACGGCAAACGAGCTCTACACCGGCGTCGTCAACACGCCGGGCGGTTCGACGGGTGTGGTGGGCAACTACGGCTTCGGTCAGCGCGTGCCGATGTTCGTCGTCTCGCCGTGGAGCACCGGCGGGTGGGTCAACTCTGAGACGTTCGACCACACGTCGATGATCCGATTCCTCGAGCAGCGCTTCGGGGTGACGGAGCCGAACATCACCGCCTGGCGCCGTACCGTCGGCGGCGATCTCACGTCAGCCTTCGACTTCGGCCGGACCAAGCGCAGGTTCCCCACTCTGCCAAGCACCGCCGCCTACCAGCCGACCGACCACCAGAGACACCCCGACTACGTGCCGGTTCCGCCGCAGGACCCCGAGCTGCCGGGACAGGAGCCAGGGGTACGGCCCTCGCGGGCGCTCGGCTACCAGCTCGACGTCACCGAGACGCTCACCGGTGGGCGGCTGCAGCTGGCGATTCACAACCAGGGGCGGCTCGGTGCCCAGTTGCAGGCGCGTTCGCTCACCCTCGCGGACGGCCCGTTCTCGTACACCGTGGGTGCGGGGCAGGTGTTGTCCCCGAGCTGGGGCATCGCTGCGGTGTACGACCTCAGCCTGCACGGGCCGAACGGCTTCTTCCGCCAGTTCGCGGGTGACGTGCTCACCGAACACGTCACCGTGGTCGCTCGGACGCGACCGGGTCAGGGCAACGTCACTCTTGCGCTGCACAACACCAGCCGAAGCCCGATCACCTTCGTGCTGTCGGACGCGTACCGGAACGGCCGAGGGCAGGAGATCCGCGTCGGCGGCAGGAGCATGCGCTCGGTGGTGGTGACAACGGGACGCAGCGGCGGGTGGTACGACCTGACCGTTCGCGTCGAGGGGGACGGTGCCTTCGTCCGCACCCTGGCTGGACGCCTGGAAACCGGTCGAGACTCCAGCAGCGATCCCCAGCTCGGCGGCAGCGGCTGACTCGTTCTCCTCACCTGGCTCACGCGGTCGAGCGAGCGTGACCTCGGCAGGAAGTGTTGGTGACGATGCGCAGTTCGGGCGTGCCGGCGAGCTCCTGCCCCACGACAGTGGCCAGGGTGTAGCAGCCAGCGCCCCCCGGGCTGAGTTGCCGACAGGGCGAACGGAGATTGTGCGGCTATCGGTGTCCTGCCCTGGGGACCCCCCTGGCACCTCCCGGTGGCCGTTCGAGAACTGCGACATCGTCGAACCGCCGAGCTCGGAACCAATCGCGGCGACCCTGCGTCGACGGTGATGCAAGGGTCCGGCTGGCCCTGAGGTGACGAGGCTCGTCGTGCCGCTGAACATGCCGGCGGCCGCGTTCACCGCGGGCCTGCTGTTGGCGGCCACGGCGTGCGCGGGCCAGGAGTCCGCCAGCGTGGGCTCAGGCGCACCGAAAACCTCAGCAGCGGCAAGCACGGTCGGGGCGGTCGCCGATCCCCTGACCGCCGCACCGCCTGCGGACTACGTCCCAGGCGTAGCGCCCCCGGTGACATTGGTGGACCGCCGTGCAGGCGAGGTGAGCATGCCGTGGAGCCTGGTCGCGATCAGTGGGGCCACGCTGACCGTGTGGTACACCGCCGGGGATGTCCACTGCTATGACGCGGTCGGCGCTCACGTGGACTACGCCGGCCACGCGGTGCAGGTGGCGTTGCTGAGCAAGGACATGAAGCCTGGCGCCGACGGGTGCAGCGATGGGCTGCTCAAGGGCCGCGGCACGATTCAGTTGGACCAGCCTCTGGATGGTCGGAGGCTGCTCCATGCCGCCGTCTCACCGAACTGGGCGCAAACCTCCTGAGCGCCGAGGAGTCGGGGCAGGTCCTCCGGAGTCCAGGTCTGCCGACGCACGATTATCCAGTGGTTCGCCTCCGGACGGCACCGGGGCGTGTCGCGCTCGCGACCCCAACGCTCGGTGTTGTCGGCGACGTCCCAGCGGTGTTCAGCGCAGCCGCACCGAAGCCCACGACGATCGCCGTTGCCGCGCTGATGGAAGGAACGGCAGAGCTGGCACTACGCATGCGCGCATGCTGGTTGACCTTGATCATCGGCGGAACGATCGGACGCCACCTTCCCGTCTGCCCCGGTCCAGGCCCACCAACCCGCGACTGGTGAGGGCGACACACCCGGGACCTACCGACCGGACCCATGGCAGTCTGTGCGCGTTGACGCCCCGCGAACCGGGCCTGCCGGGCGCGCATGTAACAGCCGATCAGCAGTTCGGTCGTCGCGCGGCTTGTGCGACGTGTTCGGCTCGTCCCCGGGCAGTTCGCCGGTCGGGCTGGACCAGACCGCCGCTCAACGGGTTGCGGCAGCGTCTGCCATGACGCGCTGGGTGTCCTGGGCCATGTCCGAGGCTTCCTCGATGGCCTCGTCCTGCTTGACTTCAACTCGGGCCGCCTGCCACGACGAGAAGTGGCCCACGAAGTTGGCCCAGACGCTCATCAAGGCGATCCACACGATGGAGGCCTTGAGGCTGCTGAAGACAGTGATCGGAATCAGAAGCCCCCAGCCCAAGGTCATCCAACCGTGGAACCCTCGCAGGAACGCGGGCCGGCCAAAAATGGACGAGAAGCGGCCCATGGGGGGCTCCTTTCAGGGACTGAACCGCTGTTACCCGACCTCGCAACTCCTGACACGAATTCTCATGATCATCACATGGGAATCACCCGTTGGGGTGGCTCGACAGCAACGTGGTGACCAGCCCGAAGCGGTCCGGTGGCGACGCATCCGGGCCGTCATACCCGTCCCAGTCGGGGATCCGCGATGGGGACGTCCACCGCAGTGGCACGGCGCTGTGGGACCCGAGAGCCAGCCTGCGTCATGGGCCGGCCTCGCCCGGAATCCAACGCAGGACAAGGTTCTGTGCGACTGGAGAGAGCAGGCGGCGGTCAGATCTCCGATTTCGGGCCGTCGACGACGGCGGCGGCTGCGCTGAAGATCTGCCTCACGCCGCTCAATTCCTCCGCGGCGTCTGAAGGGTGCGCCGGCAGACCGCCGGGGTGGCCGTCGATGAGCTCGCCGATCCGCGGTGACAGCGCTCGCAGCTCCTCGATCGCCTGGTCCAGCGCTAGCGCGTCGAGGCGTGGATGCCGCGATCATCGCCGCGGTCACGGCAATGGCGACGGCGCTGGCGATGACCACCGTCGGCGAAGGCATCGAGACCATCGCTGAGTTCGCCGCGCTGCAATCCCTCGGCTGCGACGACAGGCCGGGTTAGCTCATCTTCCGGCCGCTGAGTCCCGCCCATCTCGCGGACACCATCAACGACTTCGCCGCCGTTCCCGGGAACGCCCGAGCTCCGCGGTGCCCACCCGGTCGTGCCGGAGTCCGCGTCTAGGGCCGCGCACCCACCCGGTCGGTGACAGCGTGCCGGGCGGTGGCTTGTGCACAGGCGTCCGGGTTCCCTGCTCCTCACCCTGGTTGGGCGAGCAGAGCCTCCGCTTCCTCGACCGTCGTGCACACGCAGAACACCAGCCGGTTCCCCTGCGGGGAGCTGCGGATCATCCGGGCGGTTTGCAAACCGACGGCTGTGCTGCTGACGATCTGGATGAACCGCCGGCAGCCGGCCATGGCCAGCATGTCGTAGGAGTCGTCATCGCTGGAGCTCTCGATCTGCATCGTGAACCCGCGCGCGTCGCTGAGCACGTCGAAACCGCCGGCGGGCGGCCGCTGCAACAGTTCGGCGAGCAGCGCCAGGTATGCGTCGTCCTCGTCCTGCGCCCAGACACCGCTGCCCAGGACCTCCTGCAGCACAGGGCGGCCTGGGTCCCATGCCAAGGTGAACTTCTCTTGCATCCTCCCAGCGTAGCCACCACGCGCCGGAACCCACCTTGAGCAGTGTGCGGGGTCACTCGTTGGATTCACCTCGATCGCCTGTCCGGTGCTGACCCGCCGAGGATCACGACGCTGAGGCTGGACCGGCGGTGCAGCGCCTGTCCGGCTAGGCCGCGGGACGTTGGTGGCAGGGGTTCTGCAGGGACGCGGCGCGCCCTGGGTGTGGCGGGCCTGCGGTCGGGAACAGGGCCGTTGCAGAGGGGTCAACAGTCAGAGCCGGGTGCCGGTAGCCGGGTGGCGAGTGGAGCGACGATGCCAGCCGAGCAACCGGTCACCTCACCGCGGCCAGCCTTGTCGCTGCCGCCGGAGCCGACCAGCGTCTCCCTGGCACGACGGTGGCTGCGCGGGGAATTGGAGGCGGCGCGACACGAGCGGCACCTGGTCGTCGACGATGAGGTGTTCGACACCGCTGCGCTGCTGGTGTCGGAACTCGTGACCAACGCAGTCCTGCACGCCCGTACCGAGATCGCGCTGGCGGTGACGATCGACGCGGGCCTGATGCAGGTGCAGGTCGCGGACGGCTCAGCGAGGATGCCCGTTCCCCGCCACTATGGCGCATCGGCCACCACCGGGCGCGGCACCGCGCTAGTACAGGCCCTGGCGGAGGACTGCGGAACCGAGGTCATTGACGGAGGCAAGAGCGCCTGGTTCACCTTGCTCCTGTCCGCGGCAGCGCCACAACGTGCATGGGCGCCCACAGCGGTCAACACGGAGATGGTTGCATCGCCGTCGCGACCGCTGGATGCGACGGGCGGGTCACCGGCGTCGCGTACGGTGACGGTGACGTTGCTCGGTCTGCCGGTGCTTCTGT
>JBBQFE010000146.1:0-7231 GCA_038321605.1 Mycobacteriales bacterium
CTGTCGGCGAAGATGGTCTACTTCTTCATCGCCGTCATCGGCCTTTCGTTCCTTCTGCTGCTTGTCGCCTTCCGCAGCCTGGTCATTCCGCTGACTGCAGCGGTGATGAACCTGCTCGCAGCCGGCGCCTCGTTCGGCGTCGTGGTGGCGGTCTTCCAGTGGGGTTGGCTGTCCGAGCTGTTGGGCATCGGCGGTGCGGGCCCGATCGAGCCGTTCATCCCGGTGATGTTCTTCGCGATCCTGTTCGGTCTGTCCATGGACTATCAGGTCTTTCTCGTCAGTCGCATGCACGAGGAATGGCAGCTCACCCACGACAACCGACGCTCGATCACCGTCGGTCAGGGTGAGACCGGTGGCATCATCACCGCCGCCGCGATCATCATGATCGCCGTCTTCGGCGGCTTCATCCTCGGCGACGCGCGCGTCATCAAGCTCTTCGGTATCGGCCTCGCCTCGGCGGTCTTCCTCGACGCATTCGTGGTGCGCACCATCCTGGTGCCGTCCCTGATGCATCTGCTCGGCGATTCCAACTGGTACTTCCCCGCGTGGTTGGACAAGGTCACACCCAGGGTCTCGATCGAAGCCGCCGAGGACAACGCGCACGCCACTGCAGAGACGCTGCCACCAGGCGGCGATCCCGACACCGACTCCGACAAGTCACTGGCGCCTGCCTGAGCGACCGGTCAGCCGTCCAGCATCGATAGGGCGGCCGCGGTCACGGTCTGCTCGGACAGCAGCACCAGCGCGGCGGCGGCACCCAGCGGGATGAAGCTGTCTTCGCTGGTCACCCGCTTTACGACTCCCGCGAAGTCGCCGTCGACCAGAGCGCTGACCACCGCCTCGGAGACGCCGCCACTGCGCCGGGTCTCGTCGACGACGAGCACCCGGCCGGTGGCGTTCGCCTCCCGCAGCAGGTCGGCCGCCGGCAACGGCGACAGCCAACGTAGGTCGAGCACCCGGACCGAATGGCCCTGCTCGGCAAGGGTTCTGGCCGCGCGCAGGCTCATCGGCAAGCCGTTGCCGAAGGTCACGATCGTCAGATCATCGCCGCGGTCATCAGGCATCCAGCACCTGGCGCGACCGATCGGGATGTGCTCGGCTGCCCACTGCGATGCAGGCGCATAGTCGGCGAGCCAGCCGCCGTCACCGACGGTGTGCAGGTCGCGTTGGTGATAGAGGGCGATCGGCTCGAGGTAGACACTCACGGTGCCATCGGTGACCGCCGCGGCCATCAGGGTTCGCAACATCGCCGGCGCGTCGGACGGGTGCGACGGGACCGCGACCACCAGGCCGGGTATGTCGCGCAGCACCGCCACCGAGTTGTCGTTGTGGAAGTGGCCGCCGAAGCCCTTCTGGTACCCGAGGCCCGCGATCCGGACGACCATCGGGTTGCGGTACTGACCTTGCGAGAAGAACTGCAGTGTCGCAGCCTCGCCGCGCAACTGGTCCTCGGCATTGTGCAGGTAGGCCAGGTACTGGATCTCGGGGATGGGCAGGAAGCCTGCCAGGGCGGTGCCCAAGCCCAGGCCCAGAATGGCCTGCTCGTCGAGCAGGGTGTCGAATACCCGGGCCCCGCCGAAGGCTTTACGCAGACCACGGGTCAGGCCGTACACCCCGCCCTTGGTGGAGACATCCTCGCCGAACAGCAACGTCTGCCGACGCCGTCCGAGCTCGTCGTGCAGCGTCGCGTTGATGGCCTGGGCGAGGGTCAGCCGCTCGGCAGCGAGAGCCTCGGCACCGTTCCCTCCTGCTGAGTCCCCGGCTGCCACGGCACCGCCTGCGGCCACCGCCGCCGCCACCCGATCCGGCGACCGCGGCGCCAGCGGCGCCATCACCTGGGCGGCGCTGCTCAGCCGGGGTTGTTCGAGCATGTCGGTGGCGACCCGGTAGGTCCGCTGCCGTACCTGCTCGTAGATCTGCACCAGTTCCGCCCCGTCCGCCGCACCTGCCGCCGCGAGCAGGCCCGCAGTGACGACCAGCGGGTCCCGGGCGTAGTCGGCACTGATCTCGGTGGGTTTGCGGTACCCGACCTCGGCGTCGGAGCCCGCATGGCCGAGGAAGCGGACCGTCTTCAGATGCAGAAACGCCGGCTTTCGCGCGGTGCGGACGTAGTCGACCGCCCGTACCGCGGCATCGTAGACGTCGGCGAGGTCGCAGCCGTCGACAGCCAGGTACTTCAGTCCCGGACGGCCGGCGAACCGCTGCGAGATCCAGCCGGACGGTGTTCGCGTACTGATTCCGAAGCCATTGTCCTCACACACCATCAGCAACGGCATCGCGATGCCCTGGAACACCGTGTTCGACGAGCTGTTGAAGGCTCCGACCAGACTGGAATGGTTCACCGACGCGTCGCCGAAGCTGGTCACGGCGATGGCGTCCGTCGGCCACGGCGTAGCGAGCCCGAGCCTGGCGGCGCGACCGATGCCGAAGGCGACCCCGACCGCCCGCGGCAGATGTGACGCTATCGTCGAGGTCTGCGGGATGACCGCCAGGTCTGCGTTGCCGAACACCTTGTGCCGACCGCCTGAAATGGGCTCGCAGGTCGCCGCCGCCACCCCCGCCAGGATGTCGCGCACCGGATCCTGTCCGGGTACCTGGCGTGCCCGCGCACAGTAGAACGCACCCGAACGGTAGTGCAGCAGCGCCGGGTCGGTTGGTCGTAGCGCCGCGGCGACGGCGGCATTGCCCTCATGGCCGGACGAGCCGATCGTGTAGTAGCCGCGGCACTGAGTCTGTAGGAACTTGGCCGCCAGATCGGCATGCCGGGACTCGCACTGAGCGACGAACAGTTCCAGAGCTCGGGCCACGGTCAACGCGCTGCCGGCCCTGAGCGGGCTGTCCGGATCTCTGGCCGGGCCACGCTGCAGGCCGGCAACGGCGTTGGTGAAATGGTGTTCGAGGGCATGACGGTCTTCTGACACGGCCACCATTTAACTCACCCGGGCCGCCACGGGTGAGTGGCGGGTGTGCTCTGACCGGTCCCCGGGCCCGTTAGCTCAGCCCGCCACCTCTGCCCCGCCAGCAGCCCACAGGGTGTGAAAGGAGCCGGGCTTGTCGACCCGCTGATAGGTGTGGGCACCGAAGTTGTCACGCAGACCCTGAATCAGCGCTGCGGGCAGCCGAGGGCTTCGAAGCCCGTCGAAATAGGCCAGCGAGGAGGAGAAGGCCGGGGTGGGAATGCCCGCCTGGGTGGCGGCAACGACCACCCGGCGCCAGCTGTCGACCCCATCGGACACCGCCGAGGCGAAGTACGGGGCGAGCAGCAGGCTGGCGAGCTCGGGGTCGCTGTCGTACGCCTCGCGGATGCGGTCGAGGAATCGTGCCCTGATGATGCAACCGCCGCGCCAGATGGTGGCCATCGCACCCCGGTCGATGTTCCAGTCGTAGTGCTCAGAACCCGCCTCGATGTGATCGAAGCCCTGCGCGTAGGCGACGACCTTGGACGCGTACAGCGCTTTGCGCACATCGTCGATGAAACGGTCGCGGTCCTCGGCGAAACCGGTGGAACCCGCTGCGGGACCGGCGTCGGCAAAGGTCTGCTGGGCGGCTGCCCGCTGCTCGGCGTGACCCGACAACGACCGGGCAAAAGTAGCTTCGGCGATACCGGTGATAGGTACACCGAGGTCGAGCGCGCTCTGCACCGTCCAGCGTCCGGTGCCCTTCTGCTCAGCCTGATCCAGCACGACATCGACGAAGGCGCTGCCGGTCCCGGCGTCGGTGTGTGCCAACACCTGCGCGGTGATCTCGATCAGGAACGACTCCAGGTCGCCGGTGTTCCAGTCCGAGAAGATCTCCGCGATCTCGCCGGCCGAAGCACCGAGCCCGGCACGCAACAGGTCGTACGCCTCCGCGATGAGCTGCATGTCGGCGTACTCGATCCCGTTGTGCACCATCTTCACGAAGTGCCCGGCCGCGTCGGGACCGACATGCACGCAGCACGGTGTTCCGTCCACCTGCGCGGCGATCGAGGTGAAGATCGGTCCGAGCTTCTCATAGGACTCGTCCGAGCCGCCCGGCATGATCGAAGGACCGTTGAGGGCGCCCTCCTCACCGCCTGAGACGCCGGTGCCCACGAAGTGCAGGCCCTTTTCTTTGAGCGCCTGCTCCCGGCGCCGGGTGTCGGCGAAATGCGCGTTGCCGCAGTCGATGATGATGTCGCCCTGCTCCAGCAGGGGCACCAGCTCATCGATCACGGCGTCGGTCGGATCCCCCGCCTTGACCATGATGATCACCGCTCGGGGCTGTCGCAGCGAATCCACGAAGTCGGCCAGCGACTCGCTCGGGACGAAGGTTCCCTCGTCGCCGTGGTCACGGATCAGGCTCTCGGTGCGAGCGTGACTGCGGTTGTGCACAGCGACCTCGTAGCCGTGCCGGGCAAGGTTACGAGCCAGGTTGCGGCCCATCACGGCCAGGCCGGTGACCCCGATCTCGGCGGTGGCGGTGGTCGACTTCGGTGCGTCGCTCATGACGTACTCCTTCTCCTGCAGGTCGAACGGGTGGGAGTTGCGGGTGCTAGCTGGGTCCGAAACGCTCGATTCTGATGGCAGACGCCGGGTAGTTCAGGCTGACGAGCAGCTGGCTCATCGACTCGGCGAAACGGGCGGAGCCACAGATGAAGGCGACGTCGGTGCCATCCAACAACGGTTCGAGGTCGGTCGCACCCAGCCGCCGACCGGTCAGGGCCGTCAGCGCAACCGTGGCTCCGCGGCCGAGAAGCTCGTCGTAGTAGGGCAGATCGGCTGCGGACCGGCCGGAGACCGCCAGTCGCAGCAATTCGGGTGTGCCCAGCTCATCGGCGTATCTGGCCATCGCCACCAGCGGTACCACCCCTGTTCCGCCACCGATGGCCACCGCCGGCGTCTGACCGTCCCAGACGAACCAGCCGCCGATCGGGCCGCGGACCTCGATCTCGTCACCCGGCTGAACGATGTCGTAGAGGTAGCCCGAGACCTCGCCGTCGTCGAGCCGCTCGACGCACAGTTCGATCAAGGCTTCACCCGGCGAGGAGGACACCGAGTACGACCTGGATGCGGTGTAACCGTCCGGCGCCGTCAGTCTGACCACGAAGTGCTGCCCGGGCAGCTGTTGAACCGATGGCGCCGTTTCGGGCAGTTCCAATCGCAGCATCACCAGATGCTGACCGACCCGGGTCACTTGGCGCACGATCGCCGTCCGCCAGGAGGTGGTGGTCACCGTCGGCTCAGTCACCCTGGTACCGCTGCTCCAGCCAGGGATCGCCGCGGTCGTGGTAGCCGTTTCGTTCCCAGAAGCCCGGCTCGTCGTGGTCGAGCACGGTCATCCTGGACACGAACTTCGCGCTCTTCCAGAAGTACAGATGCGGAACGAGCAGTCGCACCGGTCCACCGTGGGCGGCGTTGAGGTCCTTGCCCTCGTGCGCCCATACCAGCCAGGCCTTGCCGCCACGGACATCGTCCAAGGGCAGGTTGGTCGTGTAACCGGTGCTGGAGGCGACCAGGACATGGCTGGCGGTGTCTGCCAGCTGCGCCTGCTGCAGAAACGTGTCGACGCTGACCCCGGTGAAGTTGGTGGCCAGCTTTGACCAGGTGGTCACACAGTGGATGTCGCCCTCGTACCGGGACTCCGGCAGGCCCCGCAGCTCCGCCCAGTTCCAGGTACGAACCTGATCCACCAACCCGTCCAGGGTGAAAGTCCACCGGTCGAGGTTGATGGGCGGAGTGACCTCAGCGGTGAGCACCGGCCAGTCCGACCCCACGTCGTACTGGCCCGGTGGCAGGCGCTCGTCGCGGGGGCGCCGAGTCCTGCCACCGAAACCGCGAGAAGTGAAGGCCATTACGTTTCCTTTCCTCACGAAGAATCCTACCGACCGTGCAGCTCACGCAGCAGCTACCGCGTCCCCGTCGGTGACGGCTGCGCCCGCGGCCGGCATTGCCGAATCGAGGGCCAGCGCGAGGATGTCCGCCACATCGGCGACCAGCCGGACCTGCACCGCCGCGAGCACGTCTGCGGGCACCTCGTCGAGATCCGGTTCGTTGCGAGCCGGCAGGAAGACGGTCGTCAGCCCGGCTCGGTGAGCGGCCAGCAACTTCTGCTTGACGCCACCGATCGGCAGCACCTTCCCGTTCAGGGTCACCTCACCGGTCATGCCGACCTCGGAGCGCACCGCCCGCCCGGTAGCCATCGACACCAACGCGGTCACCATCGTGACCCCGGCCGAAGGCCCGTCCTTGGGAACCGCGCCAGCGGGCACGTGAACGTGGATGTTGCGATCCAGCAGGGCCGGATCCACGCCCAACTGGTCGGCGTGGGAGCGGACGTAGGACAGCGCAATCTGCGCCGACTCCTTCATCACCTCGCCTAGCTGCCCGGTGAGGGTCAGCCCGGCGGTGCCACCGGTGGAATTGGCTTCGATGAAAAGCACATCGCCACCCAGACCGGTCACCGCCAGTCCCGTCGCCACCCCCGGCACCGCGGTGCGTTCGAGCACCTCCGCAGTGAACCGTGGCCGGCCGAGATAATGCCGCAACCGCTCCTCGTCGATCACCACCGGCGCGCTGGCCAGTTCGGTCACGGGCCGCTTCGCGAGTTCGGTGGCGACCTTGCGCAGGGCCTTTGCCAGTAGCCGTTCCAGTTGCCGCACCCCCGCCTCGCGGGTGTGATCGGCAACCAGTCGGCGCAGCGCACCGTCGGTCACCTGCACCTCGCCGGTTCCGAGCGCGGCGCGTTCGAGCTGTCGTGGAAGCAGGTACTGCCGAGCGATCGCGACCTTGTCGTCCTCGGTGTAGCCGTCGATGTTGATGAGCTCCATGCGGTCCAGCAGTGCCGTGGGGATCGAGTCGATCACGTTGGCGGTGGCCAGGAACAGCACGTCGGACAAATCGAGGTCCAGGTCGAGGTAGTGGTCTCGGAAGGTGTGGTTCTGTGCGGGATCGAGCACCTCCAGTAGCGCGGCGGCCGGGTCACCCCGATAGTCCGCGCCGACCTTGTCGATCTCATCCAGCAGCACCACCGGGTTCATGGACCCGGCCTCGGCGATGGCTCGGACGATGCGACCGGGCAGCGCGCCGACGTAGGTACGTCGGTGGCCGCGGATCTCCGCCTCGTCACGGACCCCGCCCAGAGCCACTCGAACGAAGGTGCGGCCCAGCGCACGGGCGACGCTTTCACCGAGTGAAGTCTTGCCGACGCCCGGCGGCCCGACGAGCGCCATCACCGCGCCGGACCCACGCCCGCCCACCACCGACAGGCCCTT
>JBBQFE010000147.1:0-7231 GCA_038321605.1 Mycobacteriales bacterium
CATCGGTGATGTCATCCGCGGTACCCAGGACGCCATCTGGTCCCGGCTGATTCTGTGCCCGGGTGAGCACCATGAACGCCTGGCTGGGCGGCACCTCGTCGCCGGTGCCGGCGATGCCGTCGGGGCCGACGGTAACGAGCGGGTCGTCGGCGTGGAGCGGGACGAACACGGTGCCGCCGCTCTTGGCGGTCTGGTCGACGCCGTGGTCGAAGAACTGGCCGAAGAAGGTGAACAGCGAGTTGTACGGCGGGGACAGACCGACATCTGTTGTGACGTTGGGGATGAAGAGAGTCTGGTGCGAGGGCACGCAACCGGTCGGCACGCCTACGACGGGCGGATCCGCGGTCGGATCCGGGTCGGTGGTGCACGCCAGCGTTCCGAGCGAGCCGTGCTGGGCGCGCACCGGGAAGGCCGCGGCAGCGACCGCTGCCGGGTTGGTCGAGGTCTGGTCGACGATGAGGTTGCTGATGACACGCGGCTGGGAGTCGATGACGACGTTGCCGGTGAGCTTCTGCTTGTAGCTGGTGGGCCCGGGAGGCCCTACCGGAAAGGCGGCCGTGATCGGTTCGGCGTCACGGAACGTCGGATTCGTCAATCGCGGAAAGGTCTGATCCGCCGCGGCGAGGCTCTCGCTGCCCGTCTTGAGGTTGTTGCAGGAGCCGTCGACCGTGCGCAGCCCGTACGAGGTGAGCACGTCCGGAACCTGGTCGGCACCACGGCCCAGCAGGGCTGAGCAGTACTCCGGGTCACCGACCTTGTTCGGGTTCGGTGGCGTGTCGGTGAGCAGTGCATTCGAATGGTGCTCGGCGATCTTGATCTGTTTCAGGATGAACGCCAGATCGCCGGCCGTGACCGTGAAGCCCTGCCCCACCGGCGCAACCACCGACCCCGCCGAAGGCGGAAACGTCAGCGCAAGAAGGCCGGACACCAGTGTTGCACTGGCCACCGCGGCAACGCCGGTGCGCCACCGTCGCCGGACTCGCTGCTGACGCGCACGCACCATTGTCTTCGGATTGCCCATGACGACTCCGCCCCTAGCTGAGAGACCTCCGGTTCGGAGGCGGTGAAAAGTTCTCGCCGCGGCGTCAAATAAGAATCAAATTCACAGGTTCGCTGCGGCCGGCGGGCCCGACCATCGGCGAGCGCGCTCACTCCGAGACCCGCCTCGGCCGGCTCGGTCACCCCGCCCCGAGTCGGTGCCAATTGAGAAGATCGTTGCGCTGTCGGATGGTCTGTACACCCAAGATGGAGGGTGGCGGTGAGCTGCAGGTCAAGGGGAAGCTTTCGACTAGTTGCCGGTCGAGGGGTGTCCGGGCAACAGCACTCGCTTTGGGGGAAGCAATGCGCACTTCGCTACGAACAATGGAGATTCGGCTACTGGGACCGCTGCGGATACAGCGCCTCGACGGAACGGTCGTCGACGCACGCGCGCTGCGCACCGGCAAGACCGCCGACCTGCTACGTATCCTGGCCACCCGTCCAGACCTCGGAATCTCGGTGGACTGCGCCTTGAACGAGTTGTGGCCGCACGCCGAACGGGTCCGGGGCCTGGCCAGTCTGCGCACGGCGGTGTCCCAGATTCGCACCGTGCTCGGCCAGGAGTGTCTGGTGCGCCGGGGTGATCAGCTGCAACTGGGGCCGGCGTGGGTCGACACCGTCGAGCTGCGCGGGCTGGCTGCGCGGCAACGGACCTGCCGCAAGCGTCAGGACTGGCAGAGCGTGGTGGAGATCGGTCGGGCAGCTGCCGAGCTCTATCTCGCCGACCTGAGCTCCTACGACTCCAGCGGTCAGTTCCTCGGAGAGGAAAGGGCATTCCTGCGCCGCACCCAACGTGACCTGCTGCTGGCAACAGCCCAGGCGGCGGTGGAGCTCGGGTGGTACACAGAAGGTACCGAGTACGCGGAGCGGGCCCTGCTGCTCGATCCCTTCTGCGAACAGGCCTGCCGGGCGCTGATGCGTTCACACGCTGGCAACGGCGAGACGGGGGCCGCCCTGAGGGCATACCAGGACTGCCGGGTCGCGCTGCGCGACGAGCTCGGCACCGACCCTTCCTCGCAGACCCACGCTGTGTATCTGCAGGTGCTCACGGCCACCCCGGGCGGCCACGGGCGCGCGCCGGGCCACGCTCACGAGTCCCCCACCCACCGCCTGATCACCGCGGCGGCCAGCTAGCCCGGAGACGGCAGCGGGTCTACCATCAGCGCAGATCAGAAGCTCGTCATCTGAGATGACCTTTCTGATTCACGCGCTCGGGGGTGCGCACGTGACTGCTGGATCATCAGGGGACGGGACTCGAACGACGTCGGTACTGATTCTCGACGATCACCGGGCGTTCACCGACCTGCTCGCCGCGGTGCTCAACAACGAGCCCGACCTTTCGGTGTGCGGTACCGCGACCACGGCCGCTGCCGCGGTGGAGCTGGCTGGTCGGCTACGGCCGGACCTCGTCATGGTGGACATCCAGTTGGGCGACCGCGGCGGCGAGAACGGCCTGACCGCGGCGCGGAAGATCCGGCAGCGGCTGGGGTCGGTCACCATCGTCGTCCTCAGTGCACACAGCGATCCACACTGGATGTCACGGGCGGCCAGCGCCGGGGCGGACGCCTTCGCAGCCAAGTCCGGATCCCTCGACGACCTGCTGACGGTGATTCGCCGGGCCCGCGACGATTCGCGGCCCAGCACGCAGAACGCCACCGGGGCCAACCTGGGCAGCGCCGGGTCCAACCTGGGGACCGCCGGGTCCCGATCGCAGTCCGGCCTGTTGACGGCGCGCGAGCGGGACGTACTGGCCCTGATGGCTGAGGGCCTGGCCCCCGTCGGAATAGCTCGCTCGCTGGCGATCAGCGTGCACACCTGCCGCGGTTACGTGAAGTCCATTCACGCGAAGCTGGACGTTTCCTCGCAGCTGGCCGCGGTGGCCAAGGCTCGGGAAATCGGTCTGCTCGCCACCGGGGACTGAGTGGGAGCGTGAGCGCCCGACAACCGCGGGACCGGGACTCGGACCGGAACGCCAACCGCCTGGTCACGCGGGCGGTGCTGGGCCTGGTACTGAGCGCCGTGGTCGGGTTCGCGGTGGTGGGTACCGGATCCGTGATCATCGCGCACCGGATCGCCCGCAGCACAGCTCTCGCCGAGGCCGTCCGGAGTGCACGCACCGTTGGGGATGTCATGTTCGCACCGACCATCCCGGCGCTGATCAAGGGAGACCCGCAGGCGCTGCGGATTCTGAACAGCGCCATCCGGGAACGCCAGGAAGGCGGCGCCCTGGTTCGGGTCAAGGTGTGGAGCAACGTATCGAGCGTCGTGTACTCCGATGATCCGGCCGCGATCGGTACCGGTTTCCCGGTGAGCGCCGAGGTTCGAGCGGCCCTCGAGCACGGAAAGGCCACCGCGGGCGTGTCCAGCCTGGACGACGCGGAGAACGTCACCGAAACCGGACTCTTCGACCATCTGGTCGAGGTGTACGTACCGCTCAAACTCGATGACGGCACCGTGGTCGCGTTCGAGGTGTACTCGACGGATGCGCGGCTGCGGGCCGCGGAGAGTCAGCTGACCTCCGAGCTCGTACCGTTCGCACTGTTGTCCCTGCTGGTGCTGATCATCGTTCAGCTGCCGGTGGCCGCCTGGTTGCTGGGTCGGGTGTCGCGCGCGCAGCGCGAACGTACCCGGTGGCTGAGCAACTCGCTGGCCGCCTCGGGACGAGAACGCCGGCGGATCGCGCAGGAACTGCATGAGGGATCGGTCCAGAACCTCGCCGGCGCTGGCTATGCGCTCGGCGTGGCGGTTCGCGACCTGCCGGCCCAGGTCGAACCCGCCACCCGTCAGCTGCTGGAGATGAGCCTGGGCGCGGTGCTCGCCTCGGCCCGGGACCTGCGAAACATCATCGTCGAGATCCACCCCACGGATCTGACAGCAGCCGGCCTGGAGACCGCGATTCGCGCCCTGGCGCAGCGCATCGCGGACGGTGGGACCGTCGCGGTGGAGGTGGCTGTGACGATCTCGGTAACTGGATCGTGATGTGGCGACCACCGTCTACCGGGCAGCCCGCGAGGGCCTGACGAATGTGGCCAAACATGCGCGTGCAACAAGGGTGGACGTGACCTTGCAGGCGATGGGGCAGACGGTGGTGCTGCTGATCGTCGATGACGGCGTCGGAGCGACGGACGGTGTCTACGACGGTCGTTCCTCCGGCCATGTCGGACTGTTCCTGCTCGCGGAGTCCGTCGAGGACCTCGGCGGCGAGTTGACCGTGACCCCTGGACCGGCCGGCGGTACCGTACTCGCCATGCGGCTCCCGCTCTCTGACTAGGGTCACAGCATGCAGATCTCCTACGACACCGTGATACGCGCACTCGGCAACAACACCGGCATCGAGGTACCGGCTGAGGTACTGGACGAACTCGGCGGCGGCAGGCGACCACCGGTGAAGGTGACCGTGGGTTCCTACGCCTTTCGGGGGACGGTGGGATCGATGTCCGGCCTGGCACTCATTTCTTTCTCGAAGGCACACCGGATGGCCTCCGGACTGGCCGGCGGCGACAGTGTCACCGTCGTGCTGGAAGTTGATCAGGCGCCACGCGAGGTCGAAGTACCGCCCGACCTGGCCGATGCCCTCGTCGAGCACGGGCTGACACCGGCCTTCGAGGGGTTGGCCGCGTCGCGTCGCAAGGAGTATGTCCGCCAGGTGAACGAGGCGAAGGCCGCGCAGACCAGAGCCAGGCGGATCGACCGGGTCATAGCCGATCTGACCGACTGAGGTGGATCCGTTCGGATATGCCCAGGCGGACTGACATTCCTGCCGTTCCGGCCCTGTTCAGAACTGACCGGACGCGGCACGATGTGCGTGAGATGGCATCTCCCACCACGTCAGGGGAATCGGGATGAGCGAGACGACGCCGCACGCCGCAGCCAGCACGTCCGACCAGCCAGATCGTCCCGGCCTGCTCGAGCGGGTCTTCGACCGGCTGGTCGGCGAGGTCGATCAGAAGGTTCCCTGGTACGAGTTGCCGGAGCCGCTCGGCCTGCTTGAGCTGATCGGCATTCGTAACACGCTGCGCGAGAAGAACCTGTACGACACCTCGCGGTTGCCGGCCGTCGATCCGGTTACCCCTGCGCCGTATGCCGAAAACAACCGCGGGGAGCGAAGCCCGGATGGCAGCTGGAACGACCTGGTGCACCCCGAGATGGGTATGGCCGGCACCCGGTTCGGCCGGAATGTGCCGCTGACCGAGACCTGGCCTGACCAGGCGAAGATGCTCGACCCGAACCCGCGCGAGATCAGCCGTCGTCTGATGACCCGGGACGCCCTCATTCCTGCCTCCGCCGGAAACGCCCTGATTGCCACTTGGCTGCAGTTCATGATCCATGACTGGTTCCGCCACGGCACCAGTCCCACCGACAATCCCTGGGTAATCCCGCTCGCACCGGACGACGACTGGCCTACGCCACCGCTGCTCGTGATGCGCACCCCGGATGACCCGACCGCTCCCCCGACCTCGGATCTGCCGCCGACCCACATCAACGTGATGACCCACTGGTGGGACGGCTCGCAGATCTACGGAAACAGTCCCGCTGAGCAGGCCTTCCTGCGCGCCCACACCGGCGGTCGGTTGCGCCTGGTCGACGGCGTTCCGCCGGTGCCGGACGACCCCGCACACGACCCCACGCTGAGCCCCGGATTCTGGCTCGGACTCGGCATGATGCAGACGCTGTTCGCCCAGGAGCACAACAGCATCTGTGAGATGCTGGCGGCCGCCTATCCGGACATGGACGACGAGACCCTCTTCCAGCGGGCCCGACTGATCACCGCAGCATTGCTGGCCAAGATCCACACGGTCGAGTGGACGCCCGCGGTGACCGCCCACCCGACCGCGGTCACCGCGCTGCACGCCAACTGGTGGGGCCTGGAGGGCGAGAAGTTGCACGACGCGTTCGGTCGGCTGAGCTCCAGCGAGGCCCTGTCGGGGATACCGGGCGGAAAGACCGAGGACTTCGGTGTGCCGTTCGCGCTCACCGAGGAGTTCGTGGCCGTCTACCGCATGCACCCACTGATCCCCGACGACTACGACTTCCGGGCGACCGGCACCGACCAGCCCACGCTCGGACCGGTGGGCTTCGACCGGCTCACCGGCCCGGCAGGTGCCGACATTCTTCGACACAATCGGCTGACCGACATCATCTACACGTTCGGCACGATGAACCCCGGCCTGGTCACCCTGCACAACTTTCCGAAGTACCTGCAGACTTTCACCCGTTCGGACAACGGCAAGCTGATGGATCTGGCCGCAACCGACATTCTTCGGTGCCGCGAGCTCGGGGTCCCCCGCTACACCGCGTTCCGCAGGTTGCTGCACCTACCGGTCCCGACCAGTTTCGAGCAACTGACCAGCAACAAGCAGTGGGCCCAGGAGTTGAAGGAGGTCTACCACGACGACCTCGACAGCCTGGACCTCATTCCGGGCATGTACGCCGAGGACCGGCCCGAGGGATTCGCTTTCAGCGACACGGCATTCCGGATCTTCATCCTGATGGCGTCCCGCCGGTTGAACAGCGATCGGTTCTTCACCACCGATTTCACCGAGGCGGTCTACACGCCCGAGGGTATGAAGTGGATCGAGGACAACACTATGGTCTCGGTGTTGACCCGCCAGTGTCCCGAGCTCGCGCCACACCTCGACGGTGTCGCCAATGCCTTCGCCCTGTGGGCCCGTCCGGGGGCCTCAGACAACCGCCAGTAACCCCCGGCTGGCCATCGCAACCGCCCGGCCCAACGATCCCGTCAGCAAACCGGTCGCCACCGGGTGGTCGCGTACCTCCCACAGTGCCAGGGCGGTGTCCCAGGCGACCTCGCGGGCACTGTTGATGCTCCAGTTGGTGATGACGTTGGTGACTGCCGCCAGGTGCT
Organism: Mycobacteriales bacterium; assembly: GCA_038321605.1. GTDB lineage: Bacteria > Actinomycetota > Actinomycetes > Mycobacteriales > Jatrophihabitantaceae > Jatrophihabitans_A. The sequence continues at coordinate 6,905 of JBBQFE010000147.1, forward strand.
GGTCGACGGTGACCACCTGGGCAGGTTCGAACGACTGCCGTACCGACTGCTCGGCAGAATCCAGCAGCGCGTTCACCCGCTGGTAGTCCTGGTGATGGGTGCCCACCGTCGGCTCGGTACCCAGCTGGGTGCAGGTCGCCACCACCGCAAGCGGAAGGTCGTGGTTGATGTGAGCGTTCATCCCCGCCAGCGCGAACTGGACCGGTTCGATGCCGGCCACGGCGCGGTTCTGGACCAGCGGACGCCAGGCCACCGGAACGTCCGACAGCGGCCCGTCCATCGCGTCGATCGCCTCGAAATACAGCCCGGCGAACACCTCGTCCAACC
>JBBQFE010000148.1:0-7186 GCA_038321605.1 Mycobacteriales bacterium
CTGCTGGTTCTGGAACTCTGAGTAGGCATCATGGCCTCGGTGAACGACGTTTCCCCTCGCCAGTGTGCTCGGTGTTCCCCTCTGGCGGCTGAGAATCCTCCGTGCGCAGCGGCAACATCGTCGCTCGGCTCCGGGTTGGTGATGTGGGGGTGTGGCCGCCGGTGGTGGGGCGTACCTGATCGGTGCGGGCTTCGTTGACAGGGCAGCACGGGCATGTTCTGTGCCCGTCAACCCCAGGAGGTTCGACGTGCGTTTCACCCGTCTCGGTCTGTGTCTCATTCCTTTGGTTGCGTCCACCAGTTTCCTCGCTGTGCCACCAGCGGGCAGTGCTCCGGCTGCGGGGGTCGCTGGGTCGGTCAACGGTTTCGGTTACGGTCAGCTGCAGTCCAGCACCGTCGGCGCGGCCGGCTGCGGGACGAATGCCGCGGGGGAGCCCTCGTTGCATGTCTCGCGCGCGAATCTGGTCGGCGCCGGCTCGGAGGACGGGGTGGGTTCTGGCAGTGAGTACTGGCGTGCCACCCAGATCGGCGGCACGAGCCGGGCCGGTGCGTGCGGCCTGGCCTATGGCGGCCAACCCAACGGGGTCAGCAAACTCGGCGCGGCGGGCGGTGACATCGACACCGCGTTCGCTCCGCAGAAATCAGCGTCGGGTACCTACCGGATCTATGTGGCGAGCTTGAACCTGGGTTCGATCAATGTCGCCACCTCCGCCGACAACGGCGCCACGTTCAGTCAGGTCCCGGTCCAGGCCGGTGTGCCGCTGGATGACCGGCAATGGATCGCCGCCTACGGCCCCGACACCAGCCTGCTCAGCTACCACGACATCGCCACCAGCAACATCGACGTGCTGCGCTCAGATACCGGCGGCGGGCCGTACCAGCAGATCTCCCAGGTCATCCCGGCCACCGACTACAAGGCGTCGGGCAACGAACTGGGCAACCTCGTGATCGACCACAACAACCCGACACCAGCGGGGTTTCGTGCCTACCAGTCCTTCGTCGCCCCGTCCTCGGACCCCGGAGCAGGCGCAAGCGCCCCGTACAACGAGGCGTTCCTCGGGGCGTCGACTGATGGCGGGCACACCTGGGTCGACAAAGCCATTGCCTGCTCCACGACGTTCGGCGCGAACGGGCTGAACCACAACTTCCCCAACGTCTCCGTCGCCCCGAACGGGGTCCTGTTCTACACCGTCAGCAACGACAAGAACGTTTACGTCGCCAAGTCCGCCGATCACGGGGACACCTGGAGCTGTTCCGCTGCGATCAGCACCGCAGGCCAGGCGATCTTTCCCTGGATCGTGGCCACCAGCGCCGGTGAAGACCTCGCCTACTACGGCGCCACCGGAACCGGCGCCACCCAGCAGTGGTCGGTCTACTTCGCCCAGAACCACACCCAGGACCTGACCGGCTGGAGCACCACCAAGCTCATGGGCGTGCACACAGGCCCGGTCTGCGAAGGAGGCGTTTCCTGCACCGGCGGCAGGCAACTACTCGATGACTTCGGTATCGACACCGACCAGTCCGGCTGGGCCCACATCGCCTACTCCCACGACAGCCCAGACCTGGGCGGCACCGCCAGCTACACCGGCTACGCAGTCCAACAAGGCGGACACCCCGTCGGCAAACCCAACTAACCCCTGCGGCCGTCGCGCCCGGCGGCGGTCACAACACCCAACGGCGACCCTGCTGATGCGTCGCTTTGCGGAAGGTGACCGGGCCCCGGTGCGGCAACGTCAACAGGACGGGATCGACAGATCCCCTCCGAGCAGTGTAAATCTCGCTCGATCCGTTCAGAAACACCCAGGTCACCCTCGCCCCCAGGGGCGGGGGTGATCCACACTGACTTGCGCTGTCGAACCGTCCGCGACACGTCCCGGTGATGCACCGGGAGTGGGTATTCAGTGGTGGTGCCGGGTGCGTGCCTTGCATCATCTTCCAATGCGGCAAATCCCGCTGCGGCTGCAATCATGGCGTGGTGGAGTGGTTCTCAGTGGGAGAGGTTGCAGCGCAGCTGGGTGTGTCCCCTTCGACGGTGCGAATGTGGGGGCAGCGGTATGGTCTCGTCGCCTCAGCCCGTTCTGAGGGCGGGCACCGGCGATACACCAGCGAAGACCTTGCGCGGCTTCATCTCATGCACGCCGCGGTGATAACTGGCGCGACCCCGGCGGATGCGGCTGCCTTGGTCGTTGTCAAGCAGGGGACCCCAGACGATGTCGAGGATGTGCCGGCGGCGGTGGGGAATTCCCGCTTCGGCGGAGGTTCGGTTCTAGCTTTGCCTGGTGCGGGGCGTGCCGCTCATGGTCTTGGGCGGGCGGCCTCCCGCTTGGATGAGCCAGGCGCCAGGGAAGTGACGCTGCATGCCTTGCGCCAGCTCAAGACGCTAGAGGCCTGGAACCAGGTACTGAAGCCGGTGCTGGTAGCCGCCGGTGCGCACTGGCAGCGCACAGGCTCGGGTATTGAGATCGAGCATCTACTGAGCCAGGCCATTACCGCCTCCTTCGCCACCTACCTCAGCGAGCTTGCTCAACCTGCACAAGATCGGCCCGTGTTGCTGGCTGGTGGCCCCCGCGAAGACCACGTACTGACCCTGCTGGCGGTCCGCGGCACCCTCACCGAACGCGGCCTGCCGGTCCGATCGCTCGGTGCGCGTACCCCGATTCAGGCGCTGAGCACCGCCGCGACCCGGCTGCGATCAGCGGCCGTCTTCATCTGGTCCACTAACCCGACCAATTCGTCAGAGAAAGACATTCGTGCGCTCTGCAACAGTCAACCCGGCCTTACCGTCCTGCTCGGAGGCGCTGGCTGGCGGCAATCGTCGATCGGCGACGCTACTGTCTGCACAAGCTTGGAACAAGCCACGCACCTCATTGACCAGGCGTGGCGTCGTAAGGTGCGAAACAGAGCACCCGAGCAGCTTCCACCTCGTGGTTGAAACTTGCACAACTTATTGTAGGACGTTGGGTTGGGGCGTATAAACGAAGGCGTTCGGTCTCGACACGCGCACGCCGTCACTGGCTTGCCGGCCGCCCACATCTGGAGTTGTCATGGTTTCCGCTCAGTCCGGCATCAACATTCCCTCGCTTTCTGCGAGCCAGTTCGACACCGTGTACAACCTGTTTTCGCTGGTCATCGCTTCGATGGTGTTCACCGCGCTGTACCTGCTGCTGTCTCAGCGTCGGGTCACGGCCCGCTACCGCAACGCTGTGGTCATTTCGGCCATTGTCTGCGGGATCGCGGCGTACCACTACTTCCGAATCTTCGACAACTTCAAGGCAAGCTACCCGCCAGGGGCAACAGTCTCCGCTGCGCACGTGTTGTCCTCCATCCAGTTCAATGAGGCTTACCGCTACGTCGACTGGTTCCTCACGGTCCCGCTGCTCCTCATCGAGACAGTCGCGGTGATGGCTCTGGCGCGTCCGGAACAGCGAGCACTGTTGTACAAGCTGGTGCCGTCATCTGCTCTGATGATCGCCCTCGGATATCCCGGTGAGATTGCAACTACGACCGCAACCCGCGTGATCTTCGGAATCCTGTCCACCATCCCCTTCCTCTACATCATCTACGTCCTGTTCGTTGAACTGTCGCGCTCGCTGTCACGCCAGCCCCATGAGGTGCAAGGCATGATCAAAGGCCTGCGCCTGGCATTGGTGTCCCTGTGGTGCGTCTACCCAATCGCGTTCGCGTTCCCCATCATCGGCGGCAGTTTCTTCGGCGGTGCAAGCGGTTTCGTCCTGCGGCAAGCGGGCTACAGCATCGCCGACATCCTCGCCAAAGCCGCCTACGGCCTGGTGATCTTCCGCATCGCTCGAGTCAAGAGCGGCCTCGAAGACATCCGATTCAGCGATGACCACGTCGTCACAACCTCGCCTGAAGCTGCCCGGACACGAGCGGCGTGAGCGGCCGACACGATGCGCTCGGCGCAGCAGCACGGCGGCCCGGGGCCGGCCGCCACACTCAGCGCTGGCGGCGGTTGCGGCCCGAGTGCCTTGCAGCAATTGAGTTGGCTGACCTGGGTACCGATCGGTCTGATGAGCACGATCCTCGCGGCCTCGGTCGCCGTGCCGGTGACAACACGCTCGCTAGCGCTGCCACTGGCCGTTGTCGGTGCTTTGGTGGGCCTGCCACACGGCGCGATAGACCACTTGCTCCCACGATGGGTTGCCGGTCTGGGACCGGTGACCCCGCGCTTCGCCGGGCGCCCAATCGTTCTGGTGGCAGCCGGCTATGGGACCGTTGCCGGGACTGCGCTGACGAGCATGCTGCTGCTACCTCTGCCCACCCTCGTCCTGTTCCTGCTCGTCTCTGCCGGCCACTTTGGCTGGGGCGAGGTGGAAGCCTCGGCACGACGAGCGGGCAGAAGCTCGCCTACCGTGCGCCGCGAATGGCCGGTGGCGGCGGGATACGGCGCGCTGGTCGTGGGTGCGGTGATATGGCTGCGCCCCTCGCAGACGGCTTCGATCACCGGCGAACTATCCCACTCCCTGGCACGGGCAGCTCTGGCGAGCAGGGCCGTGGGGTTGTTCCTCACCGCCGCAGCGGTCACCCTGGGACTAGGCCTGCTGCTCAAACATGCGCACTACCTGGAGGCCGCAGAGCTGACACTGCTGGCCATCACTTTTACCCTCGCGCCTCCCTTGGCAGCATTCGGTGTCTACTTCGGCGGCTGGCACTCCATCCGTCATCTGGGCCGCCTACTCGACCTCGCCGCCAGGCGCCGCACCCCGGGGACACCACAAGACGGCTGGGCCCCCGACTGGCCAGCCGCGAGCCGTTTGCTGCTGCGTACCGGCTGGCTACCAACGCTCGGTGCCCTCGCCGGCGTAGCTGCGCTTTGGGTGGCCCGTGACCGTGCAGGGCTATCCACCGAGGTCGCCATCCTGCTCGCCCTCACCTTTCCCCACGTGATGGCGGTTCGCATCCTCGACCGGTCAGGCAGCCGAGGATGAGCGTCACGCCGCTTACCGAGCCGTGGACAGGAGGAGACCGACTCACTAGCGAAGCACCGACCAGCCCGTTCGGGCTTGGCTAAAAGCAACATCGTCACGACCAGGAGTAGACAGTGTCAGAGCAAGCAATCGAAAAAGACCACACCCCTACAAGTTTCGCTGATCTAGGCAAGGAAATGTGGGCCTACCTGACCGGCCGCGGCGCCGCAATCAACTACCAATTCGTCGACATGATCGTCGAAGTACCAAGGGAAACCGGTCCCGACTCTCCCCGCGCCATCTGGAAGCTCAACGGCACATTGCGCATCACGACGCAGGAGGGCGCGGGCACCTAATGCCCCAGCAGCCCGGGAAGCTGAACGTCGAGGTCGATCTCCGGATCGATCTCGACGGTCAGACCGTCCTCCTTTCCGGCACCGGCAACCACCTGGTACTTCACGCCCAGTGCCCAACCGACCTCGTGGCAGCCGTGCTTGGGACCGAACTGCCGAAGGAGTACCGCCACCTACACTCAAACCGGGCGCTGGGCGCCCTCGCGGACTCACTGCACCGCGCCGGCCTCGAACTTCTGGTGACAGGGCCATCCGGTCCCCTGCTGACACTCGGGGACGGCCAACGCTGGAGATGGGGAACGCTGACCACCGGCAGTGTCCATGTTCGCCCCGGTCGAATGACTGGGCTGCTTCCGCTGCTCGCCGACGTCGCCCTCCGCCAGCTCCGACACAGCCGACCCCTCAACCGGGCGGCGGCGGTCGGAGCGACACTCGTAACAGTCCTAGGCCCCCGGCTCCGACGACGCAGCTAAACGCGCCTCAGCGGACCAATTGAGAATCGTGCGAGATCGTATGCTCGCCATCGCAGCCTGCGGGCGTCATCGTCGCGTTGTTCACGCACCCTTGATACCGGCGTTCAGCTAGCGAAGCTTCCCGCATTCGGAACCGCGCCACGGTCGCCGGTCTAGCGGTCCGGCACCGGCTCGGTACCCCGGGTCAGCTCACCGACGTCCGCCCCGGCTGACTAATTGACCAGAGCGGGCGACGCCCGAAGTTTGGTCAACGGCTGCGAGGCGGGCTTCCGAGGTACGCCGAGCGAGCTGAATCTAGTTCCCACTGCGCTGTACCGATCTCGGTCTCTGAGGCGTCGACCGCTGCGTAGTACGCCTGATCCCAGCCGACGTTGTTGCGCAGCTCAAGTCGTTTGGCTAGGACTCGGAGGTGGGCCAGGGATGCCGCTATGTATCGGTCGAAGAGTGGGTCGAATTCGTGGGCGGCGGACATTTATCCCCCAGGGGGGTTGCTGTGCGCGTGACGTGCTGCCGGTCGTGAGCGAACGCTCACCACGAGTTGGATGCTCGCAGGTCCGGTCTGGCCAGGTAAATCAACCAAGAAGGACGACGGTACCCGAACCCTGTGAAATCGGTGGTTTCGACTGCGGGGGTTCGACCGCGGGGTTGCGGCTGTCGTGCGCGAAGTACCGACCCGGCGTCACGGCCGCACGATCACCGCACCACACCCAAGGCGGGCCGCGCGGTCGGTAAGGGACCTGCTGCGGCTCAGTAGCGCCTGCTCGGGGGGGTTGACCTTCGCTGCTTTCGGTACGATCGCTGCCCTTGTCGCTGAACAGCAACGTTGACGGCGGTCCCCCCAGCTCATGCTGAGCAAGGGCCCCACACCGTTCAGGGCAAGACCGCAGTGGCCTTCGTCGGGCAGCGGCACGGCCTCGCCGCTGACGACCTTGATCGCATGAAGCGCCAGCAGTACGTCCTGTCCGCGGTGTTCGGCAAGATGTCTGCCGGCGGCACGCTCGCGGTGGCGGAGGCTTCAGCAGCCGGGCTGCCGTTGGCGCTGCCCAACTCCGCTTCTGAGCCCGCCTGACAGGTGATAGGTGACATGATCGGTCCACCACGAACGCGAACGCCCGTTTCTGTGCGGGAAACTTATAGTGCGCCGAGGAGGCCGTTTATGAAGAGCCCAGCTGCTGAGACGGGCGCTGGCAGCTCCCGTGTCTCCGATGCGGCAGACCGGCTCGCCCTGCCCGCGGTCGCGGCGTCAGCGGGATTTCAGAAGGCGTCTCGTCTGGTGCTGGATCACCTGAACCGCCACATGCCGATGGGGTTCTGGTCGATCACCCGGGTCGAGAACGACCGCCAGACCTATCTTTACCTTGATGACAACGACTACGGGCTGCATCAGGGCGGAAGCCATCCTTGGCGGGACTCCTACTGCGTGCACATGGTGGCCG
>JBBQFE010000149.1:0-7180 GCA_038321605.1 Mycobacteriales bacterium
TTCCTGGGCGGCGTAGGTGTTGAAGTCGCAGTAGCCGCAGCGGCTGGCACAGAACGGCACGTGGACGTAGAACCCGAACGGTCGCCCGCGCAGCCCGAGCAGGGCCGACTCACCGAGTCTGCCGTCGGTCGGCGCCGGATCACCGATGGGGAGTGCGGAGGGCATACCACCAGTGTTGAATGCGCAGGGGGTCAGCGTGCAGCCGACCCGCCGGGTTGTGACAAACCCGGCCCGACATTCTGGAGCAGGCAAGCCCATGAGCACCGATCCACCCGCCACCACCGGCGTCGTCCACTACACCCTCCGGTCCGGGGTAGCCGTACTGACCATCGACGCACCACAGCGCCGTAACGCGCTTTCGGCGGCGCTGCTGTCCCAACTGCTGCGGGGCCTGGACGACGCGGCGGCAGACCCGGCCGTGCGCACCGTCGTGCTCACCCACACCGGGCCGGTGTTCTCCTCCGGCATGGACCTCACCCAGGTCTCCGGGCTGCCCGCCGCGGAGCAGCCGATAGCTGCCTTCCCGGTGCTGCTGCAGCGAATCTGGGAGTACCCCAAGCCCGTCATCGCACGGGTGGACGGTAAGGCGCGAGCAGGCGGCATCGGCCTGATCGCCGCGTGCGACCTCGCGATCGCAGTGGCGACTGCCGACTTCGCCTTCACCGAGGTACGGCTGGGAATCGTGCCGGCCGTCATCTCGGTGCCGCTGCTGCCGCGGCTGCTGCCCCGCGCCGCACAGGAGCTCTTTCTGACCGGTGAGACCTTCGATGCCGGCCGGGCGATGAGCGTCGGCCTGCTCACTTCGGTGGTGGCCGATGCGGACGCGCTGGACGGCGAGGTGGACCGTTACACGGCCATGCTGCGCCGCTGCGAGCCGCAGGCGCTGGCGGGCACCAAACTGATGCTGCGCCGTGACCGGGGCGGGGTGTCGATGGCCGAAGACTTCGCGGCGATGGCTCAGCTGTCTGCCGGATACTTCGCCAGCCCGCAGGCGCAGGAAGGTATCGCCGCCTTCGCCGCCAAGCGACCGCCGTCCTGGGCCCAGTCATCGGACGGCCGGTCGCCGGACAGCCAGTGACCGATCGGGCGCTGAGCGGACGCACCGCCGGCCCCGACGCACGGACCGCTGCTACCGGGTCAGGTCTATCCGCACGAACGAGGCGTAGTGGTTGGCTGTGTAGAAGTACTGGTTGCCGCCGCCGCAGATGATCCGCCTGGCCCCTCGATCGGCCGAGCCCGGGGTGCGCACGGTGTACTCGCGGTAGAAGCCGCGCGGCCTGTCTGGCAACTGCCGCTCGAGGTTGTTGTAGACGACGCCGTCCTGCCGGTACGGAAACGGCCCCCCGCGCTGGATCAGGCTGACCGTGTCACGGGCCTGCTGCGGCAGGCTGCTCAGCGGCGTCAGCCCGCTGGCCGGCGGAGTCGGTTCAGCCACCCGCCCCGCGGAACTGCTGGCCGGTTTCGTGGTCGACGTGGAGTGGTCGACGGCGCGTGCGGTGTAGCCGATCGCCAGCAGCGATACGAGCAGCACCAGGGCCACCAGCGGACGTCGGCGAAGCAACGCCCGCAACTTTTCCATGGCGCCCAGCCTAGAGGGACGGCCAGCGACGACCGGCGCTCGGACACGACTGCGAGGCGGCTACCTGCGCGCTCGTATGGTGAAAGGGACTTACGACCCCGACCCCCGACCCCGACCCGCGAACGAAAGGGACCTGGCATGACCGAGGCCATCCGCACCGCCGAGGTGCACTTCACCGGCGCGTCCGGCGATGACATCACCGGCTATCTGGCGCAGCCAGCGGACGACTCCGGTTCGGCGCAGCTACGCGGCAGCGTCGTGCTCATCCACCACCTGCCGGGTTTCGACCGCTGGAGCAAAGAGGTGGCCCGCCGGTTCGCGGTGGACGGCTACCGGGTGCTGGTGCCCAACCTGTATTGGCGCGAGGCTCCGGGGGCGGACCCCGACGACGCGGCAGCGGTCGCCCGCGCCGCCGGCGGGGTGCCCGACGAGCGCCTGGTGGGCGATGTCGGCGGTGCCGCCGATTACCTACGCGCGCTGCCGGCGGCCAACGGCAAGGTCGGTGTGATCGGGCACTGCTCCGGTGGCCGCCAGTCCGTGCTGGCAGCGTGCAACCTCCCATTCGATGCCGCGGTGGACTGTTACGGCGCCTTCGTGGTCGGCGTGCCGCCCGCGGAGTTCCCGCTGCAGGCACCGGGCCTGGAGGATCAGCTGGTCAACCTGAGCTGTCCGTTGCTCGGACTGTTCGGAAACGACGACAGCTACCCCTCGCCCGATCAGGTGGCCGAGCTCGACCGACTGCTCACCGGCCACGGCAAGCCCCACGAATTCCATGCCTATGACGGGGCCGGTCATGCCTTCTTCTGCACCGATCGACCGTCCTACCGGGTGGAGGCCGCGATGGACGGCTACGTCCGGATCGCCTCCTTCTTCGCCACGCACCTGAGCTGACTCAGCACTTGAGCTGACGCAGTACCAGAGCTGACGCAGTACCAAAGCTGACAGGAGCCTCATCCACATGTGCACCTACTCCACCGAACACGCCCAGGTCATCGGCAGCGCCAAGGGTCGCAACGGCTGGTTCAGCCTCAGCGACGCGACGGTCTACTTCGACCATCCGGTTCATGCCGCTGCCGGTCACACCCTCAACATCGACTTCGCCGACCAGTCGGCGGGACCCGCCGGCCGGCTGGCCCTGGAGCTCACCGCGGCGTCGGCCAGGGAGCTGGTGGCGGCAATCGAGCGGGCGCTGGACAGCGTGCCGGAGTCACTGCTGTCCTGACCCGGTCCTCGGCGGGTTATGGTCGAGGCATGCTCGCTGCCTACGCCTCCGCGCTGAATCCCGAAGCCCCGTTGGACGCCCTGGTGGTGGGTGAGCGACCGGAGCCGGTGAACCAACCCGGCTGGACGACGGTGCAGGTGCGTGCCGCGAGCTTGAACCACCACGACCTGTGGACGCTGCGCGGCGTCGGGATCAGCGCCGATCGGCTCCCGATGATCCTCGGCTGTGACGCCGCGGGGATCGACACCGCCACCGGGGCCGAGGTGATCGTGCACTCGGTGATCAACGACCCGTCCTGGACCGGCGACGAGACGCAGGATCCGAAGCGCTCCCTGCTCAGTGAGAAGTACCAGGGCACCCTCGCCGAGCTGGTCACGGTGCCGAGCCGCAATGTCATCGCCAAGCCCGCTGAGCTGAGTTTCGCCGAGGCGGCCTGCCTGCCCACCGCGTGGCTGACGGCGTACCGGATGCTCTTCGTCAACTCCGAGCTGCGACCCGGCCAGACCGTCCTGATCCAGGGCGCCTCCGGGGGCGTGGCCTCGGCCTGCATCGGGCTCGCGCGCGCCGCCGGCCTGCGGGTCTGGGCCACCGCCCGCACCGAGGCGAAGCAGGCTGCCGCACTGGACTTCGGGGCGCACCAGGCGTTCGCTTCGGGCGCGCGGCTGCCGGAGCGGGTGGACGCGGTGATGGAGACCGTCGGGGCGGCCACCTGGTCGCACTCGCTGAAGTCGCTGCGACCCGGTGGCCGGGTGGTGATCTCGGGGGCGACCTCGGGGGCGCTGCCGCCGGCGGAGCTGAACCGGATCTTCTTCCTGCAGCTGCAGGTGGTCGGCTCGACGATGGGCACCAGTCAGGAACTGGCCGACCTGATGAAGCTGCTGGCCGGCACCGGTCTGCGCCCGAAGATCGACAGCACGCTGGCACTGGCGGATGTGGCCGAGGGCTTGGCGGCGATGGAACTGGGCAACCTACTCGGCAAGATCGTGATCGAACCCTGAGCCTGGACCTGTGACGGCTCAACCCGCAGCGCTGCCGCCGACGGCAGTACCGGACGAGGATGTGGAGTGACGATGGACTTTTCCCTCAGCGACGAGGAACTGCAGACCCGTGACTGGGTTCGTACCTTCGTCCAACGCGAAGTGCAGCCGCTCGAGGCGCAGGCCTTGCGACGCGAGCGGGCCGGTCAGCCCGGCGTCACCGCCGACGAGTTCAGCGAGCTCAAGAAGAAGGCGCGCCAATCGGGCTTCTGGGGCATCCAGACGCCCGAGGAGTACGGCGGCATGGGCCTGTCGGCGGTGATGACCGCGCTGATCGAGGCCGAGCTGGGGCGATCGTTCCTACCCTTCCGCTTCGGTGGCTACGCCGACAACATCCTCTTCCACGCCAACGACGAGCAGAAGGCCGAGTACCTGCTGCCCACCATCGAGGGCGACCGGATCTCGTGCTTCGCGATCACCGAGCCCGGCGCCGGTTCGGACGCCACGGCGATCAAGGCCACCGCCAGACGGGATGGCTCGGACTGGATCATCAAGGGCGAGAAGACCTTCATCACCGGCGGCAACGAGGCCGACTTCACGATGGTCTTCGCGATCACCGATGCCGACAAGGGCGTCAACGGTGGCGTCACCTGCTTCCTGGTGGACCGGGACATGGGGTGGAAGTCGGAATACATCGACACCATGGGCGAATGGGGGCCGGCCGCCCTGATCTTCGACGACGTCCGGGTGCCGGAACGTAACATCCTCGGCGAGGTGGGCCAGGGTTTCGCCCTTGCCATGCAGTGGATCGGCCGCGGGCGTTACCTGCTGCCGGCCCGCGCGCTCGGTGCCTGCGAGCGACTGCTGGACATGGGTATGGAGCACGCCCGCAACCGGGTGACCTTCGGCCAACCGATCTCCGAGCGGCAGGCCATCCAGTGGATGATCGCCGATTCAGCTGTCGAGATCGAGGCCCTGCGGTGGCTGGTGCTGTCTGCCGCGTGGCAGGTCGACTCGGGGCTGGACTCCCGGCAGGCCCAGTCGATGGCCAAACTGTTCGGTGGCGTCAAGGCGAACGAGATCGTCGACCGGGTGATGCAGATGCACGGCGGCATGGGCTACACCCGCGAACTACCGATCGAGCGCTGGTACCGCGAACTTCGCCTGCTGCGGATCTACGAGGGCACCGACGAGATCCAACGCCGGACGATCGCCCGCAACCTCATCAAGGGTCACGTGTCGGTCCGGGGCGCGCTCGGCTGAGCCGGTTACTTCTTGCCCGAGTCCGGTGACTCGGTGGTGGACAGCGCTGCGATGAAGGCCTCCTGGGGGACTTCGACCCGGCCCACCATCTTCATCCGCTTCTTGCCCTCCTTCTGTTTCTCCAGCAGCTTGCGCTTACGGGTGATGTCACCGCCGTAGCACTTGGCCAGCACGTCCTTACGAATCGCCCGAATGCTCTCGCGCGCGATCACCCGACTGCCGATGGCTGCCTGGATGGGCACCTCGAACTGTTGCCGCGGGATCAGCTCGCGCAACTTGGTGGTCATCATCGTGCCGTAGGCGTAGGCCTTGTCCTTGTGCACGATGGAGGAGAAGGCGTCGACGGGTTCGCCCTGCAGCAGGATGTCGACCTTGACCAGATCGGCGGCCTGCTCGCCCGCCTCCTCGTAGTCCAACGAGGCGTACCCGCGGGTGCGGGACTTCAGGGCGTCGAAGAAGTCGAAGATGATCTCGGCCAGCGGCAGGGTGTAACGCAGTTCCACCCTGGTCTCGGACAGGTAGTCCATACCGAGCAGGGTGCCGCGCCGGGTCTGGCACAACTCCATGATCGCGCCGATGTACTCGCTGGGCGCGATGATCATCGACTTCACGATCGGCTCGTGGATCTCGGCGATCTTCTGCCCGGACGGCCAGTCCGAGGGGTTGGTCACCACGTACTCGCGGCCGTCCTCCAGCACCACCCGGTTCACCACGTTCGGCGCGGTGGAGATCAGGTCCAGGTTGAACTCGCGCTCGAGCCGGTCGCGGGTGATTTCCAGGTGCAGCAGGCCGAGGAACCCGCAGCGGAAACCGAACCCGAGTGCTCCAGAGGATTCCGGCTCGTACACCAGGGCCGCGTCGTTGAGCCGCAACCGGTCCAGGGCATCGCGAAGCAGCGGAAAGTCCGAGCCGTCGATCGGGAACAGGCCGGAGTACACCATCGGAGTCGGGTCCCGGTAGCCGCCGAGCGCGACCAGGGCGGGCTTGCCGGCATCGGTGACCGTGTCGCCCACCTTGGACTGGCGCACATCCTTCACACCGGTGATCAGGTAACCGACCTCGCCGACGCCCAGGCCTTTGGACGGCACCGGCTCAGGCGAGATCACGCCCACTTCGAGTAGCTCGTGGGTGGCACCGGTCGACATCATCTTGATCTTCTGCCGCGGCGTGATGGTGCCGTCGATGACCCGGACGTAGGTGATGACGCCGCGATAGATGTCGTACACCGAGTCGAAGATCATCGCCCGTGCGGCGGCACTGGAATCCCCCACCGGCGGCGGGACGTCGCGGCAGATGACATCGAGCAGGTCCTCGACGCCCTGGCCGGTCTTGGCCGACACCCGGAGCACCTCGTCGGGCTCGCAGCCGATGATGTGCGCGATCTCGGCAGCGTAGAGATCGGGCTGGGCGGCGGGCAGATCGATCTTGTTGAGGACCGGGATGATCTGCAGGTTGTTCTCAAGGGCCAGGTAGAGGTTGGCCAGCGTCTGTGCCTCGATGCCCTGGGCGGCGTCGACCAGCAGCACCGCGCCTTCGCAGGCCGCCAGCGACCGTGAGACCTCGTAGGTGAAGTCGACGTGCCCGGGGGTGTCGATCATGTGCAGCGTGTAGTCGACGTGGCTCGACGTCGTCGGGTCGGTGACGCGCCACGGCATCCGGACGTTCTGCGACTTGATGGTGATGCCACGCTCGCGCTCGATGTCCATCCGGTCCAGGTACTGGGCCCGGGCCTGGCGCCCATCCACCACACCGGTCAACAGCAGCATCTGATCGGCCAGCGTCGACTTGCCGTGGTCGATGTGCGCAATGATCGAGAAGTTGCGGATGAGTTCGGCAGGCGTATTGCCGGGCGGGCTCGGAATTGCGGGCACGGGCTGCTCTCTGCTGGCGGAGGTGCTGGCGGTCTGGCTACTGCGACGATTGTCCCACGACCGGGCCGGCCGCCTCGCCGCCGCGGCGGTACCCCGCTCCCCGCCGCGGTGCCGGCCCGCGCACCGCAGCACAGCGCGCCAGGTGGGATCAGGTCGGATCAGTCCGTCCTGGCGTCGTACGCGCTGCGGGCCCGGACCACCGCGCCCACGTGCTCCTCCGCCCAGTCCTGGATGACGTCGATCGGCGCCGCCAGGGACCTGCCCAGGT
>JBBQFE010000150.1:0-7172 GCA_038321605.1 Mycobacteriales bacterium
CGCTGAGCAGGGCGGCGGCCATCGGCACCGAGCGAGAGGCATCCTTGACCCACACGACGGGGCCGTCGTAGCGCTTGTCGACCTTCACCGCGGTGTGTGCGCGAGAGGTCGTGGCCCCACCGATGATCAGCGGGATCTCGAAACCCTGCCGTTCCATCTCGCTCGCGAAGTTGACCATCTCGTCCAGCGATGGCGTGATCAGGCCCGACAGCCCGATCACGTCGGCGTCGTGTTCCTTCGCCGCGTCCAGGATCTTCTGCGCGGGCACCATCACCCCGAGGTCGATGACGTCGTAGTTGTTGCACTGCAGCACCACCCCGACGATGTTCTTGCCGATGTCGTGCACGTCGCCCTTGACCGTCGCCATGATCACGGTGCCGTTGCTGCGTCCGGCATCCTCGGGTGACTTGCCCGCCTCGATGAACGGGATCAGGTAGGCGACTGCCTTCTTCATCACGCGCGCCGACTTCACCACCTGCGGAAGGAACATCTTTCCGGCGCCGAAGAGGTCACCGACGACGTTCATCCCTGCCATCAGAGGTCCCTCGATCACCTCGATGGGCTGGCCGCCGCGGCCCTCGATGAGTGCGCGCAGTTCCTCGGTGTCGGTCTCGGCATACTCGTCGATGCCCTTGACCAGGGCGTGGGTGATCCGCCCGTCGACCGGCAGCTGCCGCCACTCGTCGTTGGCGGCCTCGATCTTCTTGCCGGCCCCGGCGAACTCGGTCGCGATCTCCAGCAGTCGTTCGGCTGCATCGTCGCGACGGTTGAGGATGACGTCCTCGATCCGCTCCCGCAGTCGCTCGTCCACCTGGTCATAGACGACCAGGGCGCCGGCGTTGACGATGCCCATGTCCATACCGGCGGCGATTGCGTGGTAGAGGAAGACCGCGTGGATCGCCTCGCGAACCGCGTTGTTCCCGCGGAACGAGAACGACACGTTGGACACCCCGCCCGAGACCAGCGCGCTGGGCAGATTCTGCTTGATCCATCGGGTGCCCTCGATGAAGTCCACGCCGTAGTTGGCGTGCTCCTCGATGCCGGTGGCAACGGCGAAGATGTTCGGGTCGAAGATGATGTCCTCGGCTGGAAAGCCCACCTCGTCCACGAGGATGCGGTAAGCCCGCTCACAGATCGCCTTGCGCCGTTCGAGGTTGTCGGCCTGGCCGTCCTCGTCGAAAGCCATCACCACTACCGCCGCACCGTACTTGCGGCACAGCCGGGCATGCCGGACGAAACTCTCCTCGCCCTCCTTGAGAGAGATGGAGTTCACGATCGGCTTTCCCTGCACGCAGCGCAGGCCGGCCTAGATGACATCGATCTTGGACGAGTCGACCATGATCGGCACCCGGCTGATGTCGGGTTCGCTGGCGATGAGCTTGACGAATCTGTCCATTGCGGCCAGCCCGTCTATCATCCCCTCGTCCATGTTCACGTCGATGATCTGAGCGCCGCTCTCCACCTGCTGGCGGGCAACGGTCAGCGCCGCGCCGTAGTCGCCGTCGCGGATGAGGTTGCGGAACTTTGCCGAACCGGTGATGTTGGTGCGCTCGCCGACGTTCACGAACAGCGAATCGGCCACGATCGTAAGGGGTTCCAGGCCGGAGAGCCGACAGGCAGCGGCGATCTGCGACGGCACCCGCGGCGTGACACCTTCGACACTCGCCGCCATGGCCTGGATGTGGTCGGGGGTCGTACCGCAGCAGCCGCCGAGCAGGTTGAGCAGGCCGCTCTCGGCGAACTCCCGGACGATCGCCGCGGTCTGGTCCGGCGCTTCGTCGTACTCGCCGAACGCGTTCGGCAGGCCGGCATTGGGGTAGCAGGACACGAAGCAGTCGGCGATCCGGGAGATCTCCGCCAGGTACGGGCGCATCTCGGCCGCACCCAGGGCGCAGTTCAGACCGATCAGCAGCGGCTTGGCGTGCCGTACCGAGTTCCAGAAGGCTTCGGTCACCTGCCCCGACAGCGTGCGACCGGAGGCGTCGGTGATGGTGCCCGAGATCATCACCGGCCAGCGCCGACCGCGCTCCTCGAACAGCGTCTCGACGGCGAAGATGGCGGCCTTGGCGTTCAGGGTGTCGAAGATCGTCTCGATCAGCAGCAGGTCGGCGCCGCCGTCGACCAGTCCGTTGGCCTGCTCGAGGTAGGCGTCCACCAGCTCCATGAACGTGACGTTGCGCGCGCCCGGATCGTTGACGTCCGGTGAGATGGACGCGGTCCGGTTGGTGGGGCCAAGAGCCCCAGCGACGTAACGCGGGCGGTCGGGAGTCTCTGCGGTGGCCTCGTCGCAGGCACCGCGGGCAAGCCGGGCGGACTCGAAGTTGAGCTCGTACGCCAACTCCTCCATGCCGTAGTCGGCTAGGGAGATCTTCTGCGCGTTGAACGTGTTGGTCTCGACCAGGTCGGCGCCGGCCGCCAGGTAGGCACGGTGGATGTCGGTGATCGCCGCGGGCTGGGTCAGCGTCAGCAGATCGTTGTTGCCCCGCAGATCCCGGTGCCAGTCGGCGAAACGGTCGCCGCGGTACTCGGCCTCGCTGAAGGTGTGCCGCTGAATCATCGTGCCCATCGCGCCGTCGAGGACCAGGATCCGAGACTTCAGCAACGCGGCCAACGATTCGGTCGCGTCCGGTCGCAAGGACGATTCTTCGGTCACAGCACACTCCGCGGGTTTACAGGCTCAACGTGTCGGTCAACCCCGTAAGGCTACCGTCGCGTCCGGTCGATGAGGTCCAGCACGCGAGCACAGGGCTCAGCGCGCCAGCAGCTGAGCCACCTCCGGAACCGCCCGTGCCCGCCGCACATCTGAGCGGCCCAGGGCCAACCAGAACCCCCATCCGACCGCTGCCACGAGCACGAAGCTCACCAGCCGGTACACCAGCACGCCCGCAGCGGCCGCGGAAAGCGGTAGCCCGCCGTGGGTGAGCGCGATGAGCAGCGCGCCGTCCACCACGCCGACACCACCTGGGATCAGCGGCAGGCTGGAGGCGGCCATACCGGCGGCGTAGGCCACCAGCGCCACAGCGAGGGTGGGACCGGTCGCGCCGACGGCTCGGCACGCCGCGACCAGGCACAGCAGGTCGAGCAGCCAGTTCATCACCGCGAAGAACAGCCCGGTCAGCCAGTCACGGCTGCGGGGCCGGATCAGCAGCAGCTCGTCCAGCAGCTCCCTGACCCGCTCCTGTCCCGACAGCGCGGGGCGTCTGGTCAGCCGGTTGACCCGCCGCAACGACCAGATCCCGATGCGTAGCAGCAGGTCCGGCCGGCGGGCCAGGCGTCTCAGACCGAGTGCGATCGCAACGAAGGCTCCGGTCTCAGCGACTACGACCATGACATTGGCATGGCCTCCGGCGAGACTCGCCCCGAAGGCGCCGATGACGGTGAGCGCCAATGTACTGAGCACGCCCGAGGTCAACATCCCCCACGCGATGACCGGCGAGCTCGCCCCCCAGGCACGCATCCGGCGAAAGGTGTACCCGGTGGACAGCACCGGACCGGCAGGCAGCGTGACGCTCATCGCGTTGGCCGCAAAGGTCAGCGCCACCGCCCGGCGTAGCGCCAGCCGAACCCCGCCGGCGGCCAGCATGCGTCGCTGAACCCGCGCGAACGACACCATCGAACCCATCTCGGCGACCACGGCGACCGCCAGCCAGGCCCAGCGCGGATGGCTCAGCGAAGAGGTTGCACCGGCGAAGTGAGGGGCGACGGCGATGCCCTCGACGACGAGTAGGGCGAGGACCAGTGCGACCGTGGCCACGCGGAGCCCCCGATGGGTGCCGGCGCTGGACCGTTCGCACACCCGCAGCGCACGAGAGGACAGCACCGCGCGGGCCCCGTCCGCCTCACGGACCTGGCTGATCACGTCCGAGTCGGCACGGTCCTCGGCACTCAGCGGCAGGCCTACCCACAGCTCGACAGCGCCGACCGGAACGTCCGGCCACACCGTCAGCGCAACTTCGGGCCCCGCCTGCACGTCGGTCATAGTCGCTCCGTCATCGGGATCCTCAGCAGCAACAGCACTCCGCAGTCCGGTCCTATTCCCCCGCCATGGACAGCCCAGCGCGGCGGCAGCCGGGCTGCGCGGGCGGTGGGCGGGTCGCACTCCCGGCCGCCCGGCAATGAGAGAATGCTCAGGTGACGGCACCCTCGGCTACCCCAGGCTCGGCGGCCGACCTCACGAAACCTCCCACCGCTCGCCGGCGCGGCGCGTTCTCCGGCCTGCTGCCAAACCGGATGCTGCACCACCGGGAGCCACGTTGGTGGCAGGAAATTGCGATCATCGGCTTCTGCTACTGGTTGTACAGCGAGATCCGCAATCTGGTGCCGGAGCAGGAGACCATCGCCTTCCGGCACGCACGAAGCATCCAGCACCTGCAGGACCGACTCCACCTGAACTTCGAGCGATCGCTGAACGACTTCGTGGCCAGGCACGAGCCGGTCGCCCAGGTGATGAACTACTACTACGCCACGCTGCACTTCATCGTGACCGTGGGCGTGCTCATCTGGCTTTACCACGCGCATTCGAGGGTGTACCGCGGTGCCCGCACCGTACTGTTCGCCACGTCGTTGATCGCGCTGGCCGGCTTCTACCTGTACCCGCTGGCGCCACCCAGGTTGTTACCGCAGTACGGCTACGTGGACACCCTGGCGTACTTCCATACCTGGGGTTCGCTGGCCGACCCGAAGGTGGCCGCGCACTCGAACCAGTTCGCCGCCATGCCCAGCCTGCACATCGGCTGGTCGCTCTGGTGCGGTGTCGCCGTGTTCCTGTGTGCGAGGCAGTGGTGGGTGCGCCTGCTCGGCGCGGCGTACCCGTGGTGCACGCTGATGGTGATCGTGGGCACTGCCAACCACTTCATCATCGATGCGGTGGCCGGGCTGCTGGTCTTCTTGGCGGCCTGCGGCATCCAGTACCTGATGTCGGGGCACAGCGCCTTCGGCAAGGCACCGCACCGCCCCGTGCCCGACGATCAGCCTGCCGGTGCGTCGTAGAAGACCGCCTCGACCACCCTGCGGGCGCGGCGGGTGGTCCGTCGGTAGTCGTC
This sequence comes from Mycobacteriales bacterium, assembly GCA_038321605.1. Taxonomy (GTDB): domain Bacteria; phylum Actinomycetota; class Actinomycetes; order Mycobacteriales; family Jatrophihabitantaceae; genus Jatrophihabitans_A. The sequence goes on from JBBQFE010000150.1 coordinate 5,043, forward strand.
GGTGAGTTGCCCGGGGTCTGATCCGGGCGGATAACCGAGTACCCGAGCGACCGCGGCCAGCACCATCCCCTGGCTCGGCAGCTGGTCATCGGCCTTGTCGCGTACCAGCATGATCGCGTCCCGCACCCGGCTGGCCAGTCGCCAGGCGGTTTCCAGTGCCGCCGCGTCCACCCGCCTCAGACGGCCGGATTCCGCCGCCGCCCACAGTGCCGCGAGCGTCGCAGGGTTGCGCAGACCGGGCACCTCATGGGCATAACGCAGCTGCAGCAACTGCACAGTCCACTCCACGTCCCCCAGCCCACCCCGTCCGAGCTTGGTGTGGGTGTGGGGGTCCGCACCCCGCGGCAACCGCTCGGCATCGATCCGGCCCTTGATGCGGCGGATCTCGATCACATCGGACGGCGCGAGCCCGTCGGCCGGGTACCGGATCGGGTCGATCAGCTCGATGAACCGCTCCCCCAGACCAGAATCGCCGGCACAGAACCTGGCCCGCAGCAGGGCCTGTGCCTCCCAGAGTGAGGACCAGCGGGCGTAGTACTCGGCGTAGGACCGCAGCGACCGCACCAGCGGACCGTTGCGCCCCTCCGGACGCAGATTGGCATCGAGCACCAGCGGTGGATCGGTCGACGCGGCGGACAGCAGGCCACGCAGCCGCTCGGCCACACTGTGCGCCCATTCCGCACCGATCGCCTCCGCCCGCGATCCGGTGGCCTGGAATACGAACATCACGTCGGCATCGGAGCCGTACCCGAGCTCCTGGCCACCGAGCCGGCCCATCGCGATCACTGCGAACTCGAGGTCTGTGCTCGGGACCCCCTCGGGGACGACCACTGCCGAGCGCGCGACGGCAAGGCTGGCGCCCAAGGTCGCGTCCGCCAGCTCGGTCAGTGCTATCCGGCCGCCGGAGTCATCGAGCAGGCCGAGCAGCTGCGAGAACGCGATACGCAGCAGTTCGTAACGCCGTATCCCCCGGATCACGTGGGCGGCCTGCGCCGGGTCCTCCTGTCGCCGCGCCGAGGTGATCATGGTCGTCTCGATCTCACGATGCCTGCGCGGCAGCAACTGGGAATTGTCCGCCAGCATCTGCAAGGCCTCCGGTGCCCGCACCAACATGTGCGAGACGTAGCGGGACGTGCCCAGCACGAATGCCAGCCGCGAGGCGACCGCCCCTTCGTCGCGCAGCAACCGTAGGAACCACGGGGTACTGCCGAGGGCATCGGAGACCTGTCGGTAGGCCAGCAGTCCGGCGTCGGGATCGGGCGAGGACGCCAGGTCGGACAGGATCACCGGCAGCAGCGTGCGTTGGATCGCTGCCCGGCGACTGACGCCGCCGGTCAAAGTTTCCAGATGTCGCAGCGCTCCGGGCGGATCGGCGAAGCCGAGCGCCTCCAGCCGGCGGCCGGCCTCTGCGGTACTCAGCCGTAGCTGCTGGCTCGGCACTCGGGCCACCGCCTCCAGCAGCGGACGGTAGAACAGCTTCTCGTGCAGTCGTCGGACCTCGCGGACGTGCAGCGCCCACTCCGAGCGCCATACCGCCGCTGCGTCACCCCGGCTGTCCGCCCGAAAGCCCATCGAGCGGGCCAGCTGCAACAGCACCGCCTCGTTCTCAGGCACCAGGTGGGTGCGTCGCATCCTGGCCATCTGGACGCGATGCTCGGTGGTCCGCAGGAAGGTGTAGGCATCAGCAAGGCTGATGGCGTCATCGCGACCGACGAAGCCACCGTCGCGCAGGGCCGCGAGCGCCGGCAGGGTTGCCCGTACCCGGAGGGCAGGCTCTGACCGGCCATGCACGAGCTGTAGCAGCTGAACCGCGAACTCGACATCGCGCAGGCCACCGGGGCCAAGCTTCAACTCTCGCGGTGCGACCGCCGGTGCGAGCTGCTGGACGACCCGACGCCGCATCGCCTGCACATCGGCCACGAAATCCGGCCGTTCAGCAGCGGTCCAGATCATCGGCGCCACGCTCTGGCAGTACTGCTCGCCCAACGCCAGATCACCGGCGATCGGCCGCGCCTTCAGCAGCGCCTGGAACTCCCAGGTCGAGGCCCAGCGGCGGTAGTACGCCTGATGACTCGCCAGCGTCCGCACCAGCGCGCCGTCCTTGCCCTCGGGCCGCAGCGCAGCGTCCAC
>JBBQFE010000151.1:0-7150 GCA_038321605.1 Mycobacteriales bacterium
GGCCGCCGCGATGGCGCAGAGGGGGCTGAACGTCGGGGTCCTGGACGCCGACATCTACGGCTTCTCGGTGCCTCGGATGCTGGGCGTGACCGGCAGGCCCACCCAGGTCGAAAAGATGATCATGCCGCCGCAGGCACACGACGTGAAGGTCATCTCGATCGGCATGTTCACCCCCGGCAACACCGCCGTCGTATGGCGTGGGCCGATGTTGCACCGCGCGCTGCAGCAGTTTCTGGCCGACGTCTTCTGGGGCGATCTGGACGTGCTGCTGATGGATCTGCCACCCGGCACCGGCGACATCGCCATCTCACTGGCCCAACTGGTGCCCTCGGCCGAGTTACTGGTGGTGACGACGCCGCAGCTGGCGGCCCGCGAGGTGGCCGAGCGGGCCGGCTCGATCGCGCTGCAGACCCATCAGCAGATCGTGGGCGTCGTTGAGAACATGAGCTGGCTGGAGCTGCCGGACGGTTCGCGGATGGAGCTGTTCGGCTCGGGCGGCGGTGCCGCGGTCGCCGAGTCGCTGACCGCGCTCACCGGCACCAAGGTCGGCCTGCTGGGCCAGGGCGACGGCGAGGTTGACCGTCACCGAGCTCTTGCCGACACCACCCTTGCCCGAGGCCACCGCGTACACCCGGGTGCGCGAGCCCGGCTGGGCGAACGGGATCTCGTTGACCGGGTTGTCACCGCGCAGCTTCGTCCGCAGTTCGGTCCGCTGGGCATCGTCCATCACGCCGAGATCCACGGTGACCGCGCTGACCCCGGGCACCGCCGCGACGGCGGTGGTCACGTCCGACGTGAGCTTCTCGCGCATCGGACAGCCCGACACGGTGAGCAGCACCTTGACCGTGACCAGGCCGCCGGTCGCGACGATCACCTCTTCGACCATGCCCAGCTCGGTGATCGGGCGGCGGATCTCGGGATCGTTCACGCCCTCCAGGGCCGCGCTGACCGAGGCCTGCAGGGTCGTGTTGTCATCGGTTGCTGCGTCAATTGCCACTCCGCGATCGTACGGTCGTGGCGGGCGTCACTACGATCTGCGGTGATGTCAGATTCGAAGCACCCACCTGCCTCAGCCGCGATGGCGTTGCCCCCCGAGCGTCCCGGGGCTGCCGGCGCGCCCACCGAGCGAGCGCCCGGGCTGAGCGCGGGTGACTGGCGGGTGGCCGCCTGGCGCAGCTTTCTGCGGACCTACACCCACCTGGTGCGCCAGTTGGAGCAGGACCTGCAGGCCAACCACAAGATCGCCCTCGGCAGCTACGACGTGCTCGTGCAGCTGGCGGAGGCACCTGGGCACCGGCTGCGGATGTCTGAGCTGGCGGCCGCGGTGCTGTTGTCCCGCAGCGGACTCACCCGGCTGGTCGACCGGATGCAGCGCGAGGGCCGGGTGCGGCGAGAGCCTGATCCGGGCGATGCCCGCGGGCTGTTCACCGTGATGACCGACGCCGGACGGGCAGCTCTGCGCGACGGCGCCGTCGTGCACCTGGCGGGTATCTCGGAGCTGGTGGTCGCCAAGCTCAGCGACGACGAGCTGCAGCTGTTGCAGGAGCTGATGGACAAGCTGGACCCGAACCCCGGGCAGGACCGGCCTCACGGTGGCTGATGTCGCCGGTCGGCGCCGCGTGATCAGAGACTCGATCGGGGTGGGCGTTGCGGTAGGGGCGTACGGGGTGGCCTTCGGGGCGGCGTCCAGTGCGGCGGGCTTCTCGCCGGCCCAGTCGTCGGTGTCGTCGCTACTCACCTTCACCGGGGGTACCCAGTTCGCGATCGCCGGGGTGGTGTCCGGTGGCGGCACGGCAGCGGCCGCGTTGGGCAGCGGGTACCTGCTGGGTGCCCGCAACACGCTGTACGCGCTGCGGTTACGGCCACTGCTGCAGGTCAGCGGCTGGCGGCGGTGGCTGGCGGCCCTGGTGACGATCGACGAGTCGACGGCGATGGCGCTGGGCCAGCGGACTCCGGCACTGTCCAGGCTGGCGTTCTGGTGGACCGCGGGCGCCGTCTACGTGTGCTGGAACCTGGCGACCCTGATCGGTGCCTTCGGGGCACAGGCGCTCGGAGACCCGAAGCGGTTCGGGCTCGACGCGGCCATTCCGGCGGCGTTCGCGGCCCTGCTCGCGCCGCGGCTGCGGGCCGGTGCCATTCCCCGTCAGGTCGCTGCAGCCGGCGCCCTGATCGCGCTGGTGCTGATCCCGCTCACTCCGCCCGGGGTGCCGGTACTGGCCGGCTGCGGTGCTCTGCTGGTGGGCTCGGATCTGCGGCTGCGGCGGTTGCTGGGTCGGTCCGGACCGGCGGGGCACGCATGACGACCGGCACCGGCTGGGCGATCGTGCTGCTCTCCGGACTCGGGTGTTACGCCCTGAAGTTCGCGGGGTACGCGATGCCTCAGCGGTGGTTCGAGCACCCGCGGCTGCGGCGGCTCATCGAGCTGATGCCGGTGGCCCTGCTGGCTGCCCTGATCGTCGTCGAGGCGATCGCGCTGGGCCGTCGCTATGACCTCGACGCGGCGCGGCTCGCCGGTGTGGCGGTGGCGGTCGTGGCGATCTGGCGGCGTGCCCCGTTCATCGTGGTCGTCATCCTCGCTGCGGCGACGGCGGCGCTGTTGCGGCTGGCTTAGCGGTCGGTTGCTCTGGCAGTCGGGTGCTCTGGCGTCCGTGCAGGGTGTCCAGCTACTGTCTGATCAAACAGTTAGCAACATCTTCCGACATGAACAAACAGAGGCGATCCGTGACTGGCACCAACTCCACCGGCCCGATCCTGTTCTCCGGCACGAACGAACGCAGTGCCTCGACCGATGAAAGTACGGCGCTGGTGCTGGTCCTCGATCAGGACTCGCCGGGGTTGCCCCGGCTGGCCTGGACAGGCACCGCCGCCGCTGGCCTGGACGCCGCAGACATCGTCTCGGTCCGCGAGCACGGCACCCTCGAGGTCGGCAATCACGGCGGTGACCGGCACTCGGTGCCGCTGCTGCCCGAGGTGGCCGGCCTGTGGTTCGGACGTCCCGGGCTGGCGGGCCACCGGATCGGTGGCACCCCGGCCGCCGGTCTGGACTGGGCCACCAGCTTTCAGACCACCTCGATCCACGAGCGTCCCGGCCACAGCCTCGTCATCGAGGCCACCGACACCCGCGCGGAGCTGGGACTTCGCACCGAGGTCGAGACCCTCAGCGGCGGCGCACTGCGGCTGCGGCACACGCTGACCAATACCGGCGAGCTGCCGTACGTGGTCGATCACCTGGAGGTGACGCTGCCACTGGACGAGCGGCTGTCCGAAGCACTCGACCTGACCGGCCGGTGGGGTCGGGAGCGCGCACCGCAGCGGCACCAGATCCGCGACGGTGTTTGGCTGCGGGACGGCCGGTCCGGGCGTCCCAGCTTCGACTCCCCGACCCTGCTGATGGCCGGGGTCGCCAGCTTCGGCTTCGGCACCGGCCAGGTCGTCGGTCTGCATGTGGCCTGGAGCGGAAACAGCAGGTACTTCCTCGAACGCCAGCCGTCCGGGGTGCTCACCATCGGCGGCGGTGAGCTGCTGCTGCCCGGCGAGACCGTACTTGCCCAGCACGAGTCGTACTCGACTCCGTGGGTGGTCTTCGTCGCCTCCGAGCAGGGCATGGACGGCCTGGCCACCCAGCTGCACAGCTACGTCCGGTCGCTGCCCGCGCATCCCAGCACTCCCCGCCCGGTGGTGTGCAACGTCTGGGAGGCGGTCTACTTCGATCACAACCTCGACCGGCTCACCGAGCTCGCGGACCGTGCGGCGGCCATCGGGATCGAACGTTTCGTGCTGGACGACGGGTGGTTCGGCAGCCGCCGCGACGACAGCTCCGGTCTCGGTGACTGGACGGTGTCCGACGATGCCTGGCCGACCGGACTGGGCCCGATCGTCGAACACGTCCGGGGTCTGGGCATGCAGTTCGGGCTGTGGTTCGAGCCGGAGATGATCAATCGTGATTCCGAGCTGTACCGCGCCCACCCGGACTGGATCCTGGCCATCGAGGACCGCGCACCGCTGGAGGCCCGCAACCAGCTGGTGCTCGACCTCGGCCGTCCGGAGGTTCGTCGGCACCTGTTCGACCAGATCAGCGCGGTGCTGTCGGCCTACGACATCGGCTACGTGAAGTGGGACCACAACCGGCCGCTGGCCGACGCCGGCTCCGGAGCTCGTGCCGGCGCCCCGGGGGTGCACGCGCAGACAGCAGGTTTCTACACCCTGCTCGACGACCTGCGTGCCCAGCATCCAGACGTCGAGTGGGAGAGCTGCGCCTCCGGCGGTGGCCGGATCGACCTCGGCGTGATCGAGCGGGTCGAGCGGTTCTGGACCTCGGACATGACCGATGCGCTGTCGCGCCAGGCCATCCAGCGCTGGACCGGACAGCTGGTGCCCCCGGAGTACCTCGGCGCGCACGTCTCGGCCCCGGTCAACCACCAGACCGGCCGCCGACTGAGCCTGGACTTCAGGGCCGCGACCGCCTTCTTCGGCAGCTTCGGGGTCGAGTGGGACATCACCTCGGCGGGGCCGGTGGACCTGGCGCGACTGCAGGGCTGGATCGGCCTGCACCAGCAGCACCGGGCGCTGTTGCACAGCGGCATCGCGTTCCGGGTGGACACCGCGTTGGATGACGATTTCGTTTACGGGGTGCGGGCCCATGACCGCTCCGAGGCGGTGGTGGCGTTCGCTCAGCTGGACGAGCTCGGCCCGGAACCTGGCCCGTTCGTGGTTCCCGGGCTGGACCCGGAGCGGCGGTACCGGGCAACCCAGATCGTGCCGGCGGCTCCGGCCGGCGACGTCGAATCCGTGGCGGCGTGGCGCGGCGAGGGCCTCAGCCTGACCGGCGCGGTGCTTGCCCGGGTCGGGCTACCGTCGCCGTTCCGGGCTCCGCTGACGTCCACCATCGTGCATTTGCAGGCGGAGTAACTCACGCGGTTTCGGGCGCGGTGTTGGTTTCGGGCGCGGTGTCGGTGTCGGGCTCTGGAACCTTCTCCTGAACCTTTTCTGGAACCTTCTCCGAGGCCTTTTCCCTTGCCTTCTCCCGAGCCTTGTCCTTCGCCTTCTCCTTCGCGCGGTCGCGTTCCCGTTCCCGCTCCCGGTCCTCGCCTCGGTCCATCCGGGTGAGTTCCGAGCGCAGGTAGTCGCGGGTGACCACATCGCCCAGCGCGATCCGGATCGCCGCGATCTCCCGCGCCAGGTACTCGGCGTCGGCCGACGCGCGCTTGGCCTGGCCGCGGTCCTCGTCGAGGTTCACCCGGTCCCGGTCGTCCTGCCGGTTCTGGGCAAGCAGGATCAGCGGTGCGGCATAGGCAGCCTGCAGCGAGAGGATCAGCGTCAGGAACCCCAGCGGGTACGGGTCGAAGTGCGGTAGCCCGGGAATCGTGTTCTCGACCAGCCACAGCACGATGACCACGCTCTGCGCCACCAGGTAGCGGCCGGTGCCGAGAAAGCGCGCAATCTTCTCGGTCAGCCTGCCGAAGGCCTCGGGGTCGTAGGAGACACGTACGCCGCGGCGCGGCAGGTTCGGTTGATCCAGTCGGGGGCGCCGGTCAGCCATCGGTCCCCGCCTTGGGGGTGGGACGGTGCCCGCGGGCGGCTATGCCGGCGTCGGCCTCGTTCTCGTTGTCGACATCGAGGTCCCGCCAGTCCTCCGGCAACAGGTGATCCAGCACGTCGTCGACCGAGACCGCGCCGAGCAGGCGCTCGTTGTCGTCCACCACTGGCACTGCCACCAGGTTGTAGGTCGCGAGGTGCCGGGTGACCGCCGCGATGGGGGTGTCCGGACTCAGCGCCGCCGGATCCCGCTCGGCGATGCCACTGACCAGCGACGACGGAGGTTCACGCAGCAGGCGTTGCAGGTGCGCGGTGCCGAGGTACCTGCCGGTCGGGGTGGCCTGTGGCGGCCGCACCACGAAGACCTGCGCGGCCAGAGCGGGGGACAGGTCAGGGTTGCGCACCAGCGCGAGCGCCTCGGCCACGGTGGCGTCGGGCAGCAGGATCACCGGCTCGGAGGTCATCATGCCGCCGGCGCTGTAGTCGCCGTAACCCATCAGCCGGCGGACCGGAGCAGCCTCGTCCGGCTCCATGATCTCCAGCAGCCGCTCCTGCTCGTCGGCCGGCAGTTCCCGCAGCAGGTCGGCGGCATCGTCGTCGTTCATCGCTTCCAGCACGTCCGCGGCGCGTTCGTCGTTCAGGCTGCGCATGATGTGCACCCGGTCATCGTCGGGCAGTTCCTCGAGCAGGTCGGCGAGCCGGTTGTCGTCCAGCGCCTCGGCGATCTCCTGCTGCCGCTTCTCCGACATGTCCTGCAACTGGGCGGCCATGTCGGCGGGACGTAACGCCGACAGCAACGCCAGCAGTGACGCGGTGCCCTGGGCGTTCTCGACCGCCGACAGACCGTCGACCTCGTTCCAGTCCAGCTGATCGACCTGGCCGCGGCGGCGTCCCAACCGCTGATTGGAGCGCACCGCCAACCGGGTGATGACCCAGTCCCGCGCGCGGTTCTGCTCCATAGCGGCATCGACCACGACCACCCGGGCGCCGTCCTCGAGCCGGGTCACGGTGCGGTCCAGCACCTCGCCGAGCACCAGCAACTCGTCCGGTCGCTGTTCGAAACGTTTGATGTTGACGCTACCGGTGGTGAGCACGACGGCGTCCACCTCGATCCGGGTGACCCGTCCCATCGGCACGAAGATCCGCCGCCGATGCTGGACCTCCACGACCAGTCCCAGAATGCGCGGCGGCTGCCGGTTGACCCGCAGCGTCGCCACGGCGTCCCGGACCCGTCCCAACAGGTCGCCGTTGGGATCGAACACGCCCAGGCCTGCCAGGCGGGCGATGAAGACTCTGGTTGCCGTACTCACAACGGCAGCCTAGTGGTGGGGGGCCCAGTGGTGGGCTGACCCCTTCGCACCGCGCGACTGCCGTGCCCGGCGCCGCGGCCGGTCGGCTTCGGACCGAGGTGTGAAACGGCGAACATCGCCCTATTACCAGCCAGTAGTAGATGGCATCCTCGGGTCCATGACTGAAACCTTGCGTCCGCGCCGGTCCTGCCTCGCCGTTCCCGGCTCCAACCCGCGCTTTCTCGAAAAGGCCAAGGGCCTGGCGGCTGACCAGGTCTTCCTCGATCTCGAGGATGCGGTCGCGCCGTTGGCCAAGCCCGACGCCC
>JBBQFE010000152.1:0-7127 GCA_038321605.1 Mycobacteriales bacterium
CCAGCTCACGCTCCCCGACGGCAGCCACCACACCTACACCTACGACAGCCGCAACCGGATGAGCAGCCACACCGACCCGGCCGGGCACACCATCACCTACACCTACGGGATCTGCGACCGGCTCATCAAGATCGGCCAACCAAACGGCACCGAGACCCGCATCGCCTACCCCGCCACCCCGAACTGCACCACCAAAGTCGCCTCGATCATCGACGCCGCGACCGCCACCATCACCACCGGTCCAACGACCACGTTCACCTACAACAACGGATCCACGACCCGCACCGACCCCAACGGCAAAACGACCACCTACACCTACGACCGCGCCGACCACGTCACCGCCATCACCGACAACACCCCACCCACCATCACCCTCAGCGGCGACGTCAACGACGCCGCCACCACCTCGAAATGGCTGACCGGAGGCACGAACACCCTGCACATCCACGCCACCGACGGCACTGCAGATCATCCCGCGTCGGGCGTCACGCACCTGAACATCCTCATCGACGGCACCAGCATCGACACAGCCGACCAAACCTGCCCCGGCTTCAACTGCGCCCTCGACCACGACACCAACGTCGACACCACGGGACTGGCCGACGGCACGCACAGCCTCGAAGTTCGCGCAACTGACGCATCCGGTAGCACCACCAGCCAAGCTCAGACGATCAAGGTTGAGAATCAGTTACCGACGGTCACGCTCAGCGGCTCCGCGAAGGACGCTGACGGCTTGTCGATTACGCCCCGCGCACTCGGCCTAGATATTGCTGGGTCGGCGACCAGCGGCGTTAAACAGATCACGACCGCCCTTGACGGGCAGACAGTGGATGACTTCACGCAATCATGTGGGACTTGTAGCGGTCAGCGTCACGTGTCGTTCCTCGCGGTCGATCTTCCTGTTGGCTGGCATTGGATCTCGGTGTCCGTCAAGTCAGCCGGGGGCCAAGAGGACCTTGAGTCGGTGACCTTTACAGTCGATGATTCAGGGCCAAGCTTGGAGGTGACGTCGGGGGGCCGAGATCTGATGAGCGGATGGCTCGCCTCACCGCATGCCACCGTGATCGCTCAGGCGACGGACGCGCAGCAGACCGGCGTGACAAGCCTGGATCTGTCGGTCGACCATGCCGACACCCAGCATGTTGCTCAGGGTTGCGATGCGTCGCACACGTGCGATCTGCGCAACGTCTTTAACGTCGATACCCATGCTCTGGCGCCTGGGCCTCACGAGGTCGAGATCACTACGAGTGACCAGATCGGACACACGACTAGTGCCACCTACGCCGTAAACGTCGATCCATCCCCGCCCCAGATCTCAACCTCGGGAAACCTCACGACGCTTGACCCGGCAGTCCCAGCTAGTAACGACCCAACCTACAGCCTCCACGTGGCGGCGAACGACGGCTCCGTTTTGGATTGGGCATCGGGAATAGCGTCGCTCACGGTCTCGGTTGACGGTCAGCAGCAAGCCGGTGGTTCGCCCGGGTGCCCGCTGGGAGGGTGTTCGCAGAGCGCCGATTTCACCTACAGCACGGACTCGTTCGGTCCCGGCGCCCATGAGATCGAAGTCACCGCAACCGACGTGGCCGGCAATCAGAGCACCTCCCAGTGGTCAATCAACTCGGGGTGCGTGAGCGCCCCGGATCCCAAATGGTTATGTTCAGCTCCGGTCAACTTCGGGCCCATCGCCCCCGTGCCTACCGGCCCTCCGACCACTCCCAGCAGCCAACAGTTCCCCGACGCCACAGCACAGCAGTCGCTGGACATGCTCAACCAATCGGCGCCGGCCGCCTTAGACTCACAAACCCCGAAGGCGGAGATCACTCAGGCGGGCGGTCAAATCACAAGCTACGTGGACCAGCACACCGCCCGCGTGACGCTTTCGGACGGGACCAAGACGGTCGTCGCTTCGAGTGCCCCTCTTCTGGACGCGCCGCAAGCCGCCGGAGGGCAGCCGCTCAACCTCACGCTTGAACCGGCGAGCGCAGGCGCGTACGTCCCCGCCGGGCCGGCTGCAGACGTCAGCGTCCCCGTCCAACCAAATGGGCCGGTGTCTCTTTCCGACTTGGGGATCCAAGTCACACCCGCGGGATCAACGGTCTCTGCAGGCCAGCACGCCGCTGGCCAGCCCCAGGGCGATGGCGTCTTCTACCACGACACCGCACCTGCCACCGACTTCGCGGTCACTCCGACCGCTACTGGGGTCGAAACGACCACCCAGCTGCGCGGCGACAGCGCCCCGCAAACGCTCACGTACGACATCACCGCACCAACCAACGACACCATCAGCCAGCCCGCGGGCACCGATACCCCCATCCTCATCACGACCGGCAACAACGTCGTAGCCACCGTGTCGCCCGCCGTTGCACACGACGCCCACCAATACGCGGTCCCGACCACGAGCACTCTCAGCGGTAACCAACTCACAATTCACGTCGACACCACCAGCAGCGATGTGAGCTACCCGGTCGTGGTCGACCCCAGCATCGACGACACGAGCGTCAGCAACTGGAAAGGCTGGAACTGGGATACCAACGCCTGGAACCCCAACAACCAACTCCAAGGCTTCGTCGGCGGCCCGACCCAGCCGTACGGCAGCGGCCTTTACATCGGACCGCTTGGAGGAGGCCCGGCCAGCCTCGTATCCGGATTTGCCGACTACAGCTACACCGCGCCCCAAGGCGCGCGCATCCTAAGCGCATGGTTCCTCGGCCTCGGCAACGAGACCCACGATCGCAGCTCATGCGTATTCACAGGCCTGGCTAACGCCGCGGGCGGCGTCGAAGCTGGCGGGTTCGTAGCCCCGCATTGCAACACCCAGCACACTAACGACATCTACTGTCTAGGCCAGCCCGACTGGCTCAGCTGCAAGGACAACCAGCACGCCAAAGACCACGCCGCCACCAGAGCCTACTTCGGCGCGTCCATCGCCAACAGCGGGATATACACAACCACCGCGCATCTTCACCAAGCGCTCATCGCACTCGTGGACGACCACCCACCGACCGTCACAGCCACCGCCACCCAAGACGGCCTCATACACATCGACGCTCACGATGACGGCCTGGGACTAGAAGGCATAAAGGTGGTGGCGCCCGATGTACCCGGCTGGGCCGGCGCTATCGACACAGCCTTCTGGTGCACCGGCGCCGCTGCGCACCCATGCCCGCCCGACATACACGACCTAACCATCCCGTACACCGACCTCAACGGCAGCACCAAGCTCCAGATCAGTGTGTACGACGCCGCCGGCCACTGGTCAGCGCCATTCACATACACGGTCGACCCCTACGGCGCAGGGCCAGACGCCCTGTGGCTGGGCGGGCAGCCCTGGATTTATCCAGGCACCGACGACACAGCAGGGCGATACACGGAGGAGTCACATGCAACGCGCATAATTCCCGACAGTTGGTCCGCCGGCATGAATTTTGTTGGCTTCCAACGCAATGCCTTTACATATGTCGATGATCCACACATCGCGCCCGTGGCAGCGGCCCAACAGCAGCTCGGGACCGACACCGCCGTCTTTAATTTGCAGTGGTATCTAAAAGTTGACCCACACCACACTGAGGGCGACGGCACCGATCGAACGGTGAGTCACATCGCAGAAGCGAAAGACAAGACGCCGAGCGACACTGGTCTCGCTCGCGCAGCCTTCGACGCTAGGCGCCGCGGCCTCAAGGTCGTGTTCAAGCCGCTGGTTGAGCCTTACGACAACGACAAATTGTCTAAGACCGACCTGGCGCCGCACAACCCCGACACGTGGTGGAAGGACTACGACAACATGATCCAGCACTACGCCGCATTGGCTGCGAGTCTCAAGACATCAACGGGACACCATGTTGTGAGCGGCTTTGTCGTCGGCACTGAACTTACCCGTCAGCAGACTGACCTCCCTCACTGGCGAGCGGTCATCAAATTAGTCCAAAACGTATTTCCTACCGCAACGCTCTACTATGCCGCGAATTGGGACGCGTTTGATAAAAACCAGCTTCCGTGTTTCGGTGGCGTTGACGCGTTTGGCCTCGACTACTACCCCACGGATGATTTTGGCACAACGCCCGAGCAGGAGTATCAAAACCTGATGCAGGTAGCTTATCGGTGCGGAAAGCCAGTTCTATTCACCGAGGCGGGCGCGCGGGACCAGGGAGACCCGGGCGCCGCTACTCAGGCATTTGATTATGGCGCAATGCTGTATGGGGCGCTGGCTCATCAGCAGAGCCCGACCGCATCTGATCGCCTGTTTAGAGGTTTTTGGTGGTACAATAAGTTTACGCTCTCCCCATTTTTGGCCGACCATGTCACACCAAATAGCAAGAACTTTGGACCGTACATTCTGAGGCCCTCGACGATTTCTGTCGTTTGCCAGTTCGAATGTCGGACATAGCGATGGGGAAGAGAAGGCTTGTTCCGCGGTGGCAGGCTCTAGGCGTCTTCGTGCCGGTTCTCGTGTTCGTCGTCGGTGCAATTTACCCGGCGATGTCGCTTTCTCTGCCGAAGCCGCCAGCGTCCGTGCTGCTGCAAGCACGGATCGCCAACGGTGGGCTCGCCGCCGGCGGCGGCATTGCGGCCGACGCGCGGTTCGTGGCGTACCGGATATTTGGTGGACGCATTTTTGTCTGGGACGGGGACACAGGATTGATACGAGCGCTGCCGACGCAAGAGGGTTGTGAGCCCGTATCGCTGCACGAGCGACGCATGCTGGTCAATTGTGCCTCGGATGATGGTCGAGTGTTGGCTCCGCATCTGATGTCGGTGTTTGGGCGTCCGGCGGCACGCATCCGAGGCTGGAGGCCTGGTGAGCGCTATCTCGCGATAGGCACCTATTGGCTTCGGGGCGAGTATGTAACCTGTCATGAACCAAGTTGTCGTGTCACTTTATATCTGAACTGGAGAACGGGGCGGCGGGTCGCGGATCCGACCGACCCCAACCGGAATCTCAATTCTCGCTTACTCCGCGGGTCTCCGGCCGCCCCGAAGGTACGCGTGCCCGATGCGTACGGAATTGTCACGTATAGTCATCGTGCTTTGGTGTACGACGACGGTCGACGGCTAAGTCTTTATCGTCCGCATCACGAGCCGCTTGCTTTGGGGAAGTCAATTGGCGGATGCTGTCTTGATGGCATTCGGCGTGGTGATCCGATCTTGGGTCGTCATGTGGTGACCTGGGGACTTGGGGGTGTTGCATACGCCGTCAACATCGACACTGGGCGCGGTCGGCGGATGGTTTTTGCTTCGGACAGCGACATCAAGACGGCGGTGGTAGGTGGTCGGGTCTTCGTAGCGGTCGGGGCTAAAGGCGTTGAGGCCGGCCCTCGCGGCTACTCGTTGGTCTCGTTTCGTGCGCCGTAAGTGTCGAACCTCTCGATGGCGGACCAGGCCGATACCGCCTCCACGCCGCTGACCATCGCACCCATTCCCGAACAGGGGTGGTCATGTCACTCCGCCGTGCGTACATCCGCACGCACGCTAACGGCGACTGGAGCGAGAACCTCTTCGCCCTGCCCCCGCACTATCAGCGGTGAGGCAAAGCGGCGCGAAGCGCCGGACAGAAGCGCCATGAGCACGTTCTTGCCGGCTATGACCTCGGCACGCCGGGCCACGACTACAAGGACCTCATCAACGAGTCGACGAGCTTTGATGATTGGCTGGACTACCTCGAGAGCACGTGGCTGGACCACGTCGAGTCTCACCCCACCCCGCTCGCAATCAGCTCCAGCCCCACCTCGACGCCAACGACAAACTGCTCGTCATCAACGTCACCGGTCGGGCCGCCGCCTGGATCGGCTTGACGATCGCGGCAGCCCGTGGATCAACGACACCCTGCAGCGGCCCGCGCGCGAGTTTCGTCACGTGATGCCGGGCTGTCAGTTGGCGTTGGCGTGACGTTTTGCGGTGATGTGCAGCCGTTGCTGGGCGGTTGTTGTGTTGATGTCGATGAGGATGGCGTGGCGGCCGAGGGTGCGGGCGGCGCGGCCGGTGCTGCCGGAGCCGGTGAATGGGTCGAGGATCGTTTGGCCGGGCCCGGTGGATTGTTTGATGAGCTCCCGGATGATCGTGACGGGTTTCTCGGTGCGGTAGCCGCGGGGTCGTTTGGCGTGCAGGATGGTGCCGAGGTCGTTGCGCGCTTGGCTGGGATGACCTTTTTGGTACCAGCAGATGTGTTCGTGCTGTGCCCGCCATCCGCTGCCGAGGCCGATTGAGCCTTTGTCCCAGATCAGCCCGGTCCGTAGTCGGAACCCGGCTAGGCGGGCGGCGTGGTCGAAGGCTGGGCGGGTGCGGTCATCGCAGAACACGTACATGTCGCTGTCGGGCCTAAGTACCCGGTGTAGCTCTTGGAAGATGGCCGGCCATGCACTGTCGGGCAGCGTCCCCGTGAACCAGTCCTGGAAGTAGGTGGTGCCGCGATCAAATTCGTAGGGCGGGTCGGTGATGATCAGATCGATACATCCGTCGGGCAGGTGGGGGAGGAGTTGGCGGGCGTCACCCTCGACCAGGGTGAGGAGCCGGCGTTGTTTGGGGCCGCTGCCTCGCTGGCGGTAGACGGCGGTCCGGCACGCCGGCGAGCAATAGATGCCGGGCCGGCCCGCTTTGGATGCCTGGAACCGGTTCGGGCAGCCGGGTCGGGCGCAGCGTTTGGTCTTCGGTTTGCGGGGTCCGGGCATGACCTAGACACAAGCACGGGTTTTCCCGTTCGCCCCTGTTTTCGGGTGCCCGGCATGCCTTGGCTGCCCGGCATTTGCCTTGGCTTGCCGGGCTGGCTGCCTTGGCTTGTCGTGGCGTGCCGGGGCTACTCGCGACATGCCCGGGCTGGATACGACATGCCCGGCCCTCGGCTTGTCGTGGTGTGCCCCGGCACCTCGCGACACGCCGGGCAAACTCGCCTTTGGGCCTTGGTGCTGGGTTGGTGACCGGGAGCTATGGTCAGGCCATGGCACGCATCGAGATCAGCCAAGGAGAGCAGCTGCATTACGAGCAGGCCGCCCGGAGGTTGTCCCGTAGCTCGTAGAACTTGAGGTGGCGGTTCTCCCGCCTCGTCCGCTGTCGTTGGCAGCGTGGCGAGTGCGAAGTCATCCATTCGAGACGAGGAGAACCACCATGAAGAACGTAGAGGAAGCGGCCGACGC
>JBBQFE010000153.1:0-7085 GCA_038321605.1 Mycobacteriales bacterium
ACGCCGCGAAGGCGGTACCCGGCTGCGTCTGTGGCAGCGCGAGGCGCTGGCCAAGTACGAGACGGAACCGCGCAAGGATTTCCTGGTGACGGCGACGCCGGGCTCCGGCAAGACGACCTTCGCGCTGAGCCTCGCCGTCGGGCTGGTCAGTCGTCGCGTGATCGATCGCATCATCGTCGTGGCGCCGACCGATCACCTGAGAACCCAGTGGGCAGAGGCCGCCGCGACGATGGGTATTTCGCTCGATCCGGGACTGAGTAACGCGGTCGGGCCGGTGCCTGCCGACCTGCACGGTTACGTCACGACTTACGCCCAAGTCGCGGGCAAGCCGACCCTGCATGCAGCCAGGGCCAACGCCAGGCGCTCCCTGGTCATTTTCGACGAGATCCACCATGCCGGCGATGGCCTGACCTGGGGAGACGCGATCGCGGACGCCTTCGACACGGTCAGTCGTCGACTGTGCCTGACCGGTACGCCCTTTCGGACCAACACCGTGGAGCGCATACCGTTCGTCCGCTACGAGCCGGACGGGCAGGGTGGTCTGGTGTCGACCGCGGACTTCAGTTACGGCTACGCCGACGCGTTGGCCGACCACGTCGTGCGCCCAGTGGTGTTCGCCGCTTACACCGGTGTCAGCCGATGGCGGAACTCAGCGGGTGAGGTGATCGCTGCGTCACTGACCGAGGCGGGTACGAAGTCGACCGAGCAAGCTGCCTGGCGGACGGCCCTGGACCCCAAGGGCGACTGGGTGCCACATGTCATCGCCGCGATGGACGAGCGGTTGCGGCAACTGCGCGCTTCCGGCATGCCCGACGCCGCCGGGCTCGTGCTCGCCTCGGACCAGGAGGACGCCAGGGCCTATGCCGACATCGTCGAGCGGGTCACCGGGGAGCGTCCGTACCTGATCCTGTCCGATGACCCCAAGGCCAGCTCGAAGATCACCGAGTTCGGTAATGGTGGCGCGGGGATCGCGGTCTGCGTACGGATGGTCTCCGAGGGCGTCGACGTTCCTAGAGCCGCCTGCCTGGCCTGGTTGACGAGCTACCGGACCCCGCTGTTCTTCGCCCAGGCCGTCGGCCGGGTGGTCCGATCGCGCGGACGTCATGAGTCGGCAACCGTGTTCCTGCCGGCCGTCAAGCCGTTGCTGGCACTTGCCGCCGAATTGGAGACCGAGCGCAACCACGTGCTGCCGCCGCCGGCCGGTGCCGTGGATTCGCTGGACCTGGTCGACGAGCTCGACGGCGAAGCGCCCGAGCGCGCCGAGTCGTCGCTGCTTGCGGAGTGGGAAGCCCTGGAGGCAGAGGCCGAGTTCGCGCATGTGCTGCACGCCGGACGGGCGGTGGTCTCGGATTCCAGCCTCGAGGTGTCCGAGATCGACGAGGACTTTCTGGGTCTGCCGGGGCTTTTGTCTCCCGAGCAGACCGCATCCTTGTTGGCCCAACGAGATGGGGAGATGCGCCGGCGAGCGTCGCGAGCACGCCGTGGGACGCCGTCGGACGACGCGGCAGGCTCCCCGGCGACCGGCGCGACGGCGGCGACAGCTGGCGCCTCGTCGGGAGGCATCAGCTGGCGGGCGGCGGCCGATCTTCGCCGCGAGGTCAACCGGCTCGTCGCGGTGCAGGCCGCACGGTCGGGTACTCCGCACGGTGCCCTGCACGCACAGGTTCGGGCGGCGGTCCCCGGACCACCGTCTGCCTCCGCGTCCGCGGAGCTGCTGGAGGCTAGGCGCGAGTACCTGATGGGCTTGCTGTAGCCGACGGCGCCACCTGCACGGGCAACCCCTGGGCCGGGTGTACTCCGAGGTCAGGAACCCCTTGTGTTTCGGGGATATTTCTTCGTTCGCTACGCGCGAAATAGGTCTCAATCGAGCTGTCGAGGGAACTACGGCGCGCCTTAGCTGGTTGTATGTATCGGACGGACACGATAGGTCTCTGAACTACACGAGGCAGGGTTCGTCACAGTTCCACCAACCGCGAGCATCCAGCGCAGAAACCGAGGTACCCAGTGACCAGCACCCTGACCGCAGAGCCTCTGACCGCAGTTGACCGCTGCGACCGTTGTGGCGCACAGGCCTACGTGCGTGTCACCATGCCTGCCGGCGGAGAATTGCTCTTCTGCGCCCATCACGGCCGGGCATACACGCCGAAGCTGAAGGAACTCGACGCCGAGATCGTCGACGAGTACAGCCGGCTGGACGATCAGCAGCCGACCCCCGCGGCATCGGCAGGCATCGAAGCCTGACCTGAGACATCCGCACGCCAGAACTGGCCGCCCGCATCAGCGGGCGGCCAGTTCTCATGTGTGAGGCATCTCGCCCGGCTCAGCCGAACAGTGCCTTGCCGAACCAGTCACCTGCGCCGCTGACGCCCGGCGGCACCGCGAAGAGGGCGCTGCTGGTGTGCTTGATGTACTCGTTGAGCAGATCGCTCGATCCCAAAGCTCGCTGAATAGGCACAAACTGCTTCCTCGGGTCCTTCTGGAACGCGATGAAGAACAGGCCCGCGTCGAGCAGGCCGGTCGTCGGATCGATGCCGTCGGTGTAGGAGTAGCCGCGCCGAAGCAGCTTCTGACCGGCGTTGTTCGCGGGGGAGGCGAGCCGGATGTGAGCATTGCGGTCGATCACGGGCGCCGAACCAGAGCGGGCGGCAAGCTCCACTTCGTCGAACTCCGAGGTGCCGGTCAGGGGCGCACCAGTGTCCTTGAACCGGCCGAAGACCTTCTCCTGATCTGCCAGATAGTCGGCGTCCCAGGATTCGATCAGCATTCTGATGCGGCGCGACACCAGATAGCTGCCGCCCTTCATCCACGGTTGATCTGTTTCCGCACCCACCCAGACGAAACGGTCCAACTCGTTCTGGTCCTCGTCCTTGATGTTGTTGGTGCCGTCCTTGAATCCCATCAGATTTCGCGGCGTGCTCTGTGACTTGGACGTGGTCGAGGTTCGTCCGAAGCCGAGCTGGGACCACCGAAGCACCGCCGTGCCCCGAGCGATGCGGGCGAAGTTGCGAATGACGTGAAACGCGACCTGTGGGTCGTCCGAGCAGGCCTGAACACAGAGGTCGCCATCGCTGATCGCCGGGTCCAGGGCGTCACCGGGCAGCCGGGGAAGCGGTGCCAGAGCGGCAGGTCGCTTGCCCGCGAGCCCGAACCGGTCGTCGAAGAGGGACGGCCCGAAGCCGACCGTCACCGTGAGCCGTGCCGGGCTGAGATCCATCGCTTCCCCGGTGTCTATGGGTGGGGACTGCGGCAGGGTCTCGGTGGCTCCGATCGGCTGGCCGGCGGTGAGTCTGGCGGCGGCCGCGGCCCAGGTCCCGAGCATGGTCTGCACGGCCAGCGGGTCGGTGGCGGTCACGTCGAAGGCTGCAAAGGCCAGCCGGTCCTGCGCAGGAGTCGCCACCCCCGCCTGCTTGCTGCCGTAGAAGGGCACGACGGCGCTGGTCACAGCCGGCTGGGCCTGCCCGGCTTCGGTCTGCCGGGCGACGCCGAACCCGAAGCCGCCGGCGGCAGCGACGCCGGCGGTTCCCAGCGCTCCGGTCAGGAACCGGCGGCGGCTGGTAGCTCGTTCGCTCACGCGGCCACCACTTTGCCGGCGACCCTGGACAGCGGCTCCGCCACCGTCTGCACCGCCCGAGCCAACGCGGTCACCTCGGTGGTGTTCAGGCTGGTGTACAGCCTGAACCCGGACGGCTGGCGGGCATCACGCTGCTTGTCGAGCAGGGCATCCAGACTGCTGAATGCCGAGCTGATGGTTTGTGCCAGGGCCGGGTCGATCTTTGCCAGGCCGGGCTTCAGGTTGGCGAATGCCTGCTGCGAGCCTTCGACGTTGGCCTGGAAGTCGAGCAGATCGATGTGTGAGTAGCGTTCCTCCTCGCCGGTGACCTTGCTCTTGGAAACCTCGTCCAGCAGTCCCACGGCTCCGTTGGCCAGTTCGGCGGGCTGGTAGGTGAGGCCCTTGGCGAGGGACTGCAACTTCGCGATGTTGGACACCAGGCCGTCGCCGAAGACACTCAAGCCTGCGAGCTTCTTGACCGAGAAGAGCCCGTACTCGATGCGGTGAAACCCGGTGAGGCTCGCCACCGGCACGTCGTCAGCGCGGGCGTCGATCTTGGGATCCAGATCCTGGAAGGACTCCGCAACGGGTTCGATCCGCTCGTAGTACGGGCGGGCCCTGGCGTACGCGGCTTGGGCCTTGGCAAGGTCGGTGCCCTTCAGGGTGACACTGAGTTCCCTGGTGGCAACGGTCAGGAAGCCGATCTGGCTGTCGATGTAGCCGGCGTAGTCCTTTGCGCCCTGGCGGAGCAGCGCTCCGGAATCGGTGGCCGCGCTGGTGCTGGCGGTGCCGGTGATCGTCAGAGCGACCCGCGGCGTGGTTGCGCCGGGGCAGTACAGCTCGTAGCTACCGGGATTCAGGTTCAACGACAGGGTGCCGCTGAACCCTGGTGGGAGGTTCTCCTTCTCGCCGATGATCCGATCCCCATCGAGTAGCTCGAATTCGGTGATGCCGGTGGCATCGCGGTTGCTCACCTTGAACGTGATCGGTCCGGCCGGATACTCGGAGCGATCGGCAACGCACTTCTCGCTGGTGATCGTGACGACCGCGGTGTGCGGGTCACCTGTGGCAGCGGTGGTGGACGAAGTGGCTTTGGACTCCGTCGTTCCTGTGCTCCGGCTGCAGCCGCTGGCAGCGACGAGCGTCGCGGCGAGGCTCAGGGCGGTGATGGTCAGCGTCCGGCGTGTGGACATGGCTAGGGTCTCCTTCTCAGCAATAAGTTAGGACAGCCTAACCTATCTTTGTGCGGCCAGAGAGACCGGCGCATCATCGGTCTCGACCGCTCGCCGGAACCTGCTGAGTGCCAACAACCATCCCGCGCCGATCAGCGCGACGACTCCCGCGGCGATGGCGAAGGCGAGGGCAGCGCCCCGGTTCTGCCTGTTCGCAGCGTCGCTCCGGGCAGACTCGACTGCTGCTGAAACCGAGGTGGAGTCGGGCTGCACGACAGACTCGAAGCGCGCACCGATCGGCGTGGCCCCGGTCGACAGATCAGCGACGGTCTGCCGCGTCGTGACGACACGGACGTCGACGACCCTGGTGGTGGTCGGTTCGACCCACCAGGTCAGTTGCACCGTCACCAGGTCCGCGAGGGTGATCGGGGCGTCGACAGCGTCGGTCGTGTTGGCCCCGAGTGGCAGCCGCCCGCCGTTGAGGGAGGCCACCTGGCCGAGGGTTGCCTTGCGAGGTTGGCCCGCAACAGGCGACGGCCCGACCAGCTGGTACCGGTCGGTTCGCAGACCGCCATGGATTTCGGTCGCTGCCCGGCGAGCCGGATCGCGGCGGGCGACGGCATCCCCGGCGTCCAGCGCGGTGCTGAAGACGGCCCCGGCGGGGTTGCCGGTGACCAACTGCGCGGTGAGCACACCGAAGTCCGTAGGTCCGACAGTGGCTGGCGGGGCCGGCGCCAGCAGCAGACACAGGGTGGCTGTGGCCAGACCCGCTGCGAGGAGGCCGCCTGCGGCCCTTCGGCGGGCTCGCTGGCAGAGGCTCCGACCGGCGGGCCACGCCACGTACAACCCGACCGGTAGCAGGTAGGCGAGCCATCCGAGGAACTCGACGACAGTAGGTCGCTCCTGGATCCCCAGCATGCCGGTGAGCAGGCTCGACTGGATGCTGCCGGGACGTACTGCGGCGGTGAGATCAACGAACTGCTGCTGTCCGCTGTTGATCCAGCCGGCCTCGTGCGCGGTGTGCAGTGCGGTTGCCACCAGACCGGCGGCCACGAGCACGAGCAGAACGCCGGTGGCCCGGAAGAACTTCGAGAGGTCGAGCCGAACGCCGCCCCGGTAGATGCCGTAACCGAGCGCGATCGCGACACCTACCCCGAGCAGGGCGCCGAACCCCGCGGCGGCGCCACTGGAGCTCTCGTTGAATGCCGCCAGCAGGAACACGGAGGTCTCGAAGCCTTCGCGCAGCACGGCGAGGAAGGCCATTGCAACCAGCGCCAAGCCTGAGCCCGCAGCCAGGGCGGCGGACGCGGCACCTTCCAGCTGGCCCTTCAGCTCGCGCGCGTGCCGACGCATCCAGATCACCATGTAGGTCACCATCACCACAGCGATCACGCCGATGACCGTCTCCAAGGCTTCCTGTTGCCGCTGGGGAAGGCCCTGTGACACGGCTCTGAGGCCGACACCGACCGCGGCACAGAGCAGCACCGCGACGCCTATGCCGGCGAAGACCCATCTGAGCAGATCTGACCGGCCGTTCTTCTTGAGAAAGGCGGCCACGATGCTGACGATCAGCGCCGCTTCGAGACCCTCTCGAAGGCCGATGACGAAGGTGGACAACATCCAGCTGCCAATCTG
Source organism: Mycobacteriales bacterium (assembly GCA_038321605.1). GTDB lineage: Bacteria > Actinomycetota > Actinomycetes > Mycobacteriales > Jatrophihabitantaceae > Jatrophihabitans_A. Next base: position 6,358 of record JBBQFE010000153.1, read on the forward strand.
TTAGGTGAGCCTTACCTATCTTTCCACCATAACGGATCGTCTACGCACGAGAAAGCCGAGCAGGGGCCCGCCCTTGAGTGGACGGACCCCTGCCGGTGTCGTGCTGTCGTGCTGTCGTGCTGTCGTGCTGTCGTGCTGTCAGGCGGTGGGCCGTTGGTTCACCTGCGGATCGGACGTCACGGCCGGATCGCCGGCAACAGGTCGTTGCGGGTGAGGACTCCGGCCGCGGGGGCGCGAAGTGCATTGGCCGTCGACACCGCCGCCGCCGGCACCGGCTGCGGAAGCGGTGCGCATCGGGTATCGGCGGTATTGCCGGCTCGGCGGGTCGGTAGCTTCCCGGTGGCCAGGTAATTGGCGATCTGGTTGTCCAGGCAGGAGTTGCCGAAGAGCGAGTTGGCGTGCGAGGTTCCGCCGGGCAACGCGATCAGGCTGGAGTGCGGGAACAGCTTGCGCACCTCGAGGCTGCCGGGGTAGGGAGTGGCAGCGTCCAGGGTCTCGTCGATGAGCAGGGCACTCTGGACTCCACGGCCATCCACCGTCACCGGTCGGTGAGCTGCGGCCGGCCAGGTACGGCAGGGTGCGTTGTACCAGGCGTTTGCCCAGGTCTCGAACGGAGCCTGGGCGTAGGTCTTCCAGTTGTCCCGCTGCCACTTCGACCAGGACTTGGGCCACGCCACGTCGGTGCACTGAACACCGAGATACACGGCGTATCCGTTGTCGTCGCCGTA
>JBBQFE010000154.1:0-7067 GCA_038321605.1 Mycobacteriales bacterium
GCGTTGCTGGTTGGTGCCCTTGATCGAGGTGACGAAGAACGTCGCCATCGCGGTCATGACGATGGTGATGATCGAGATCGTGAAGATGGCTTCTAGCAGCAGAAAACCTGAATCATCCGACCGGGAAGCCGATTCGTCCCCTGCGGCGGGCGGGGTGGCCCGGCGCCGGGCAGCCGTCGGCACCCGCAGCCGGATGGTCCGGGCCCATGACGGGACGAGGGACGGCATCGGACCGGGTCTACTTGGCGCCGGCTGCGGCGGCCTGTGCCTGCAGGGCCGCCACCGCGGCGTCGCTCTGCGGCGAGACGAAGGCCTGCATGGTGACGGTCATGGTGGACGAGGCGCTGATCGAGGACGTGGTTGACTTGCCGGACGGCGTGAACGTGACGGCGCTGATCAGCACCCGGCGCGGACCGATGGTCTGGATGGCGGTGAGGAACTGTTGCTGCCGTACGGCCGGCGCCTCACAGACGAGCGTGATCCCGATGGAGAACAGTTTTCCGGCGGTGGCGCCGCTGGTTCCGGGTTTGGCACCGACTGCCGCACCGGTGGCGACGCTCGGCTGACCGGCGGTGATGCTGACCACCGAGACGCCGGTGGCCGCTGCCTGACGGGACAGTTGCACGGTCAGTTCCGGCAGTCCACTGTCGGTGGGCAGCGCCTGTCGCGCGATCTTGAGCTCGGCAGCGAGGCTGTCGATGTTGGCGTTGTCCGCCTTGAGCTTGTTGGTCTTGGCCTGCAGGATCATGTTGGCGCTCTGGGCATCGGCGGTCTGGTTCTTGAGGTCGCTGGTGGTGCCCATCTGAGGACTGATCACCACGAACCAGGCGAGTGCCGCCAGGGCGATCGAGCCGACCGCACCTCCGGCGATCCAGTTACGTTCGGCGGCGGAGCGGGCCATCACTTACCTCCGGTGGTGACATGGTCGAACCGGTGGCTGAGCACGTCATCGGTAAGGGTGACCTGGATGTTGTATTCGGTGCCGGCATCCGATGCGCGGTTGGACGTGGGGTAGGGCTGGGTGATGCCCTTGACCGTCTTGAGGTTCTCGACGAAGGCGGAGATGTCGGTGAGGTGTCGGCCGGTGCCGCTGAGCGTGATGGTGCCGATGTGGGCGTGGCCGGACGCGTCCAGGGGTGCCGCCGCGCCGCCGTTCGTCGAGGCTCCGGGCGTTACCGTCAGCACGGTCACCGCCAGTTGGTCGATGGTCATGCCCGGTGGCAGTTGGGCCCGGATATCGGCGATGACCTTGGGAAAGTCGATGTCGCCGGCCAGCAGCTTGGCCACCTGGGACTGCACCTGGCTGACCTGGCCCTGGATCGCGGTGACCCCGGAGTACTTTCGCTGGTCGATCGTGAGTTGCATGGTCTTGGCCTGCTCGGCATTGAGCTCGTTCTGCGCCGAGTGACTGCCCAGCTTCGCGATGCCGTAGGCGATCAGGCACAGCACCAGCACGCTGGCCAGCACGATGATGACGACGCGCCGCAGCACCCGTACCCGTCGTGCCTCGGTGACTTCGGGTGGCAGCAGATCTGCCACGATGCCCCAGCCGGGCATGGTGTTCCACAGATCCCGGCCCTCAAGAATGACGGTCATGCCGCTGCTCCCATCGCGAGCCCGACCGACACGGCCGACGCTGCCAGTTGCGCCTCCGGCGCCTTGGTGTCCTTGTTCGCCCAGCGATTGCGGATGTGCTGCATGGGCTCGACCAGCACGGTCTCGATGCCGAGATGCTCGCCGATCGCGGCGGCGAAGCCTGGCATCGCCGCGGTGCCGCCGGTGATAGACACCCGCTGGATGCTGACTCCGGGATTCATGGTGCCGAAGTAGTGCACGGAGCTCCGGATCTCGGCCAACAGCGGCCGGATGCCGTCTGCGAGCAGATCACTGACCTCGCGGTTGCCGGTGAGCAGTCCGACCTGGGCCTTCGCGGCCTCGGCGTCGCCCGGGCTGAGGTTGGCCCGCTCGACCAGGCGATCGGTCAGTTCCTGGCCACCGCGGATGATCGTCCGGACGACCTTGGGGACGCCCGCGTTGTGCACGATGATGTTGGTCAGGTGAGCACCGATGTCGATGACCGCCTCGACGGTCATGTTCTCGTGTGCGATGGAGCGCAGCGCAGCAAAGGTGGAAAGGTCGACCCGCGCCACGTGCAGGCCGGCCCGCTCGGCGGCCTGGACCGCCGACACGACCGGGCCGCGCGGGCTGGCGATCAGCAGTCCGGGGATGGTGTCCGTCTGCGGATCCACCGGTCCCAGCGGGGTGAAGTCGATCAGCGCCTGGTCCAGCGGGATCGGGATGATCTCTCGCGCCTGGTACGGCAGCGCCTTGGCCTGCTGTTCGGGGGAGAGGTTCGGCACTGCCAGGTCACGGACGATGACCTGGGAGTTGGTGACGCCGAGAATGACGTTGTGGCACTCGAACTTGTGCTCCAGCCAGAGCTGCTTGAGCGCCCGCGTCACGGCGGCCTGGTCGGTGACCACGCCGTTGATGACAACGCCGGGAGCGAGCCAGACCTGGCCGAGTCCGTGCACCGTCACCGAGGGACGGCCCTCGTGGGTGCCGTGCGACATGATGGCCGCGCGCACCGAGGTGGCGCCGATGTCGACGCCGATGGTGTGCCCATCTGAGTTGGTGATGCCGACCTTGCCGGCGAGTCCGGTCTGGCGATGTCTCATGTCTGCTCCCACTGGCGGGACCGGACCTGAGAGTTCAGGCGCCGGTGACGAAGTTCAGATAGACCCGGCTGACCGGGGCGGCGAAGAAGATCGCCAGCAGTGCACCGGCGAGCATGAACGGACCGAACGGGATCTTGGTCTTGCCGTTGCCACGGCCGCTGACCATCAGTGCCAGCCCCGCTATGCCGCCCAGCAGAAAGCCGCCGAACGCTCCCACCAGCAAGGTGGAGTACGACAGGAAGCTGAGCAGGCCGCCGAGCAGCCCCGCCAACTTGACGTCGCCGTAGCCCATTCCCTTGGGGTAGCTGAGCATCAGCAGGAAGTAGAAGATGAACAACGCCATGGCGCCGATCACCATTCGCACTGCTGCCGCGGGACTGTCGGTCACCACCGCGGCCAGCGTGAGCAGCAGCGCCAGCACCGGGTAGGACGGCAACACGATCGAGTTGGGCAACCGGTGATGGTCGATGTCTATCATCGCCAGCGCGATCGCGATCGCCGCGAACCAGAGATAGGCCGGCAGCGCCGCCAGCAGGTGCAGCGACGACATCCGCAGCGTCAGCAGGACGAACAGTGCTGCGCAGCTCAACTCCACCAGCGGATAGCGAATGCTGATCGGTTCGGCGCAGTCCGCGCACCGGCCGCGAAGCACCAGCCAGCCGAACACCGGCAGGTTGTGCCGAGCGCGAATGGGGTGCTCGCAGAAGGGACAGCGCGACGGTGGATGGCTCAGCGACGCCGAGATCGGCACCCGATGAATCACCACATTGAGAAACGAGCCGATCGCCAGGCCCAGCAGGGCGGTCGCAGCGATCAGGACCGGCACCGGTGGAACCTTTCGTCATGGTCATCGGTCGGTTGGCGACGGTGACCTGGATCGTGAGGGGCCCTGCGGTGGGGCGAGCTGCCCCGGTTGCCGAGTCCGAACCAGAGTAACCAAGATCGGCTGATCGCGAGGTCGTTATGCAGCAGAACATGGAAGCTCCTTTCGGATTCGGCATGGGCGGCGGGGCGGTGGTGCTGCGCGGTCCGGGTCTTGTTGCAGCGCTGGGTGGGGGCCATGAGCCCCCACCCAGCGGTCGTGCGATGTGTTCCGAGCGGTGACTACTTGACCTGGCCGCCGACGGTGCTGTCGTAGGTGAACTGGTTGGTCGATCCGCGCTTGCCACCGGAGTTGTAACCCTTGATGACGTAGCTCTCACAGGTCGGCGTGGCCGAGCAGGTGGGGGTGTAGGTGAGGGTGGTGCCGGTGGAGGCATTCGCCACGCCGCAGCTGTTACCCGTGGTCGCGGTGAAGCTCATCGTGGCGCCGGCCGAAGCCTGCGTACCCGCGCTCGGGTAGTTGTTGCCGTTGTCGGTGAAGCACTGCTCGATGGTGGCAACCGCGCTGCGGACGTCGGACTGAGCGGACTTGTCCTTGGCGCCCTTCTGGTAGTTCAGGTACAGCGGGATGGCGATGGCGATCAGGATGCCGATGATCACGACGACCACCAGCAGCTCGATCAGGGTGAAGCCTTTGTCGCCTTCGGCGCGCTCCTCGCGGAGCTTGGTGAGCTTGTTGAGCATGAGAGCCTCCTGGCTCGTTGGGGGAATGAGGCTCTCGGCGGGAGCTGCCGATGTGCCGGTTGTCTGGCGCTTTCACTCGGTAAATTCGGCGGTTGCGGCCGCTACTTGAGCACCTGGGAAAGAAATTTCGCCGCGGGCGGTTACGGTTCTGTAACGCTGTGGGCCGGCTTGGTATGGCGGCTGCCCAGTGCGGGAAGTGCGCACAACGCGACGCCAGGTCCGGGTGGGACCTGGCGTCGCGGATAAGGCGTCGTGCGCTGCGCTCGGAGCGGGCAGCTCAGCTCTGAATGTGCTGGTAGATGCTGAACATCGGCAGGTAGAGGCAGACCACCATGGTGCCGATGACGGCACCCATCAGCACGACCAGCAGCGGTTCCATCGCAGAGGCCAGCGCGTCGGTGGCGGTCTCGACCTCGTGGTCATAGAAGTCGGCCACCTTGTCGAGCATCTCGGTGATCTGGCCGGTCTCCTCGCCCACCTCGAGCATCTGCACGACCATGGGCGGAAAGATCGGGTTGCGGCTCAGGGGTCCCGACATCTGCATACCGACCCGGACCGCTGCTCCCACCTCGTCCATCGCCTCGGCGATCACCGCGTTGCCGGCGGTGCCACCGACCACGTCGAGCGCCTGGATGATGGGCACGCCGACGCCGAGCAGGGTGCCCAGGTTTCGCGACCAGCGGCTGATCGCCAGTTTGGTGAACAGCTTGCCGAACACCGGCAGCTTCAGCTTGATCTTGTCCATGCGTAGCCGGAAGGCATAGTTGTCCCGCACCTGCCAGCGATAGGCCTTCAGGCTCACGCCGCCCACGATCAGGATCAGCGGACCCACCCAGTACATGTTGTGCGACAGCACCACGATGATCTGGGTCGGCAGCGGTAACTTGCCACCCAGGTTCTTGAACATCTTCTCGAACACCGGGACGATGAAGACGATCACGCCGGTGCCCAGCAGCATCGAGAAGATCAGCACGATCACCGGGTAGGTCATCGCACCCTTGATCTTGGCGCGCAGGTTCGCATCCGACTCGTACATCTTGGCAACCCGGTCGAGCGCACCGTCGAGGAAACCGCCGGTCTCGCCGGCCTTGACCATGTTGATCATCAACGGCGGAAAGTGGTCCGGGTGCTGGGCCATCGCGGTCGAGAGGTTCATGCCCCCCTGGACGTCGGTACGGATCTGCCCGACCGCCTGCTTCAACTTCGGCTTGTCGATCTGATCTTCCAGGATGCCCAGTGAGCGCATCAGCGTCAGGCCGGAGTTCGTCATCGACGCGAACTGGCGCGAGAAGACGGCGAGGTCCTTCAGCGTGGTGCGTTTGCCTAGTCCCGGCAGCTTGATGTCGGCCTGCAGGCCGGAGCCGGGGGCCGAGATCTCCAGCGGCACCATGCGTTGCTCGGCAAGGGTGTTGGCGACGGCCTCTTTGGATTCGCCCTCGATCTTGCCTTTGAGCAGCGTGCCGGTGGAATCCAGTGCCTCATAGGCGAATGTCTTGGTTCCCATGGCGTCAGCCCTTGGCCAGGCGCTTGAACTCGTTCTGGTCGTGGCACAGTTCCAGGCCGGTGCTGTAACTGATCAGCTGGGACTTGTACCGCTCGGCCAGGTGCTGATCGAAGCTGATCATGCCGGCCTCTGCGGAGGACTGCAGGAAGGACGGGATCTGGTGCACCTTGCCTTCGCGGATCAGGTTGCGAATGGCCGACGTGGCAGTCATGATCTCGCACACCAGTGTTCGGCCGCCACCGTCGCGGCGGGGGACCAGCGCCTGTGTGACGACGCCCTGCAGGCAGTTGGCCAGCTGAGCGCGAATCTGCTGCTGCTGATGTGGCGGGTAGATGTCGATCAGCCGGTCGACGGTCTGCGCGGCGGACTGGGTGTGCAGGGTGGCCAGCACCAGGTGACCGGTCTCCGCTGCGGTGACCGCGACCGACGTGGTCTCCAGGTCACGCAGCTCGCCGACCAGGATGATGTCGGGGTCCTGGCGCAGAACGTGCTTCAGGGCCGTGGGAAAGTCCGAGGTGTCCGAGCCGACCTCGCGCTGGTTGACCACGCACCGCTTGTGGGTGTGCAGGTACTCGATCGGGTCCTCGATGGTCACGATGTGGCCGTGCCGGGTGCTGTTGGCGACGTCCAGCAGGCTGGCCAGGGTGGTCGACTTGCCGGAACCGGTCGGGCCGGTCACGAGTACCAGTCCGCGCGGCAGGCTGGCGAAACCTTCGACGGAGTCCGGCAGCCCCAGTTCGGACAGCGACCGGATGTTGTGCGGGATCGCACGGAAGGCGGCACCGATGGCACTGCGCTGGCGGTAGACGTTGACCCGGAATCGGCTCACGCCGGGAATGGCATACGCGGTATCGCATTCCTGGTCTGCCAGGAACCGTTCCCACAGCTTGTCCGAGAGGATGGAACGAACCAGGGCCTCGGTGTCGGCCGGCTCAAGTCGGGCCGTGCCCGGTATCGGTGCGAGCGCACCGTCGACCCGGGCGCAGGGCGCGATGCCGGCGGTGATGTGCAGGTCGGAGGCACCGACGCTGATGACATGACGAAGTAGATTGTCCAACACCGCCTTGGACTCTCCAGGGCTGTTGAGCGGCGTCACCGCGGCCAAGGGCTGCATGTTCTCTACCTCCGACTTGTCTTACTACGGGTATGGCTGCCCACGAACGTGGACCGGCCCACCGCTTTGCCTGGCATATCGGCAGCTGCGCCGGATACCTGAGACGTGCGGGTCAAACTGTGACGCGGAGGATCTCTTCCAGGCTGGTGAGACCGGCGGCAGCCTTGCGCAGACCGTCGTCGCGAAGGGTCACCATCCCCTCTTC
>JBBQFE010000155.1:0-7058 GCA_038321605.1 Mycobacteriales bacterium
TGGTGTGAGACAACTGAACCAGGTGGTCGGCCAGGGCCGTACCGCCGGCCGGGTCGCGTGACACCACGAGAATGGTGTCATCTCCGGCTATGGTGCCCAACACCTCGGGAAAGCTCGCTCGGTCCAGTGCGCTGGCCACGAAGTTCGACGCCCCGGGTGGAGTTCTCAGGATCACCAGATTCCCGCTGGCCTCGGCCGAGATCAACAGTTCTGCCAGCAACCGGGACAACCGGACGGGCGGCGCATCATCGGTGTGCCGGGCCGCCAGCGGCGCACCGTCCTGCGGCACCACGTACATCGGCTGGCCACCATCGGGCGTCCTCAGCTTCACCGCTCCGAGCTCGTCGAGGTCGCGGCTCAGCGTCGCCTGGGTGACGGGCGCGCCGAGGGCTGCCAGCAATCTGGCAAGCTCCGCCTGCGAGCGGACGGTGTGTTCAGCCAGCAGCGCGACGATGCGGGCCTGCCGAGCGGCGCGCGACGTCACATCGGCCTGCGGCGCCAGCGCCGCCCGGGCTCCTGCTCTCCGTTGCTGGCCGCGAGCCATCAGGCCCGGTCCAGCAGCCATGACAGAAGGGCTTTCTGTGCATGCAGGCGGTTCTCGGCCTCGTCCCAGACGACGCTGTGCGGCCCGTCGATGACCGAGGCGGAGATCTCCATCCCCCGATACGCCGGCAGGCAGTGCAGCACGATGACGTCGTCCGCAGCACGATCCAGCGCCGTGTCGGTCAGGGCGTACGGCCTGAACTGGCTGTCTCGGTGGGCCTTCTCGGTCTCCTGCCCCATCGACACCCAGGTGTCTGTGATCAGCACGTCGGCGTCCTCGGTGGCCCGGTCGGGATCCTCGGTCACGCTGATCGTTGCGCCGGTCTCAGCCGCGATGCGCTGAGCGCGCAGCACGATCGCCGGATCGGGAAGGTAGCCCGGCGGTCCCGCAACGGTCACCCGCATCCCGGCAGCGGCGCCCCCGAGCAGGTAGGAGTTGGCCATGTTGTTGGCGGCGTCGCCGAGGTAGCTCAACGACAGCCCAGCGAGCTTGCCCTTGTGCTGTCGGATGGTCTGCAGATCCGCCAGGATCTGGCACGGGTGGAACTGGTCTGTCAGCGCGTTGATCACCGGCACCGAACTGGCTGCGGCCATCGCCTCGACGCGGCTCTGGTCGAACGTCCGCCACACGATGGCCGCCACCTGACGGTCCAGCACCCGTGCGGTGTCGGCGATCGGCTCACCCCGACCGAGTTGGCTGTTCTGGGCGTCGATGACCAAGGGGTAACCACCCAACTCGGCAATGCCGATGCTGAACGAGACCCGGGTACGGGTGGACGGCTTGTCGAAGATCACGGCCACGCTGCGCGGCCCGGCGAGCGGACGGAAGCCCTGTCGATCAGCCTTCATCCGGTCCGCCAGATCCAGCACCTCCAGCAGCTCTGCCGGTTCGAGGTCATCGTCGGCGAGGAAGTCGCGCGCCATCAGCCATGCTCCGCTGCGGTATGGGCGGCGGCCACCTGAGCCAGCGCAGCAGCCAGGATGGACACCGCCTCATCCACCTCGTCGGCCGTGACGATCAGCGGAGGCGCGAGCCGAAGCACGTCGGCCTTGACGGCATTGACGAGCAGGCCGCGGGACCGGGCAGCGGACTCGACCTCGCCGGCCAGCGGAGCGGTGAGCACGACACCCCGCCACAGGCCGCTGCCCCGAACTGCTGTGATCAGCGGGCTGTCCAGTCCGCTGAGCCCATCCTGAAGTCGTTGGCCCATCTCACGCACATGCTGGAGCAGGCCATCCTGCTCGATCGTGCTCAGCACGGCCAGGGCGGCCGCGGCCGACACCGGATTGCCACCGAACGTGCTGCCGTGCGTGCCTGGGCTCAACAGTCGCGCTGCGGCACCGAAGCCTATGCAGGCGCCGATCGGCAGGCCTCCACCGAGACCCTTGGCCAGCGTCAGGATATCCGGACGCACCCCGTCGCCCGAGCTGGCGAACCACTGGCCGGTCCTGCCGATGCCGCTCTGCACCTCGTCGATGACCAGCAACGCGCCCGACGAGTCACACAGCGCCCGGGCGGCGGCGAGGTAACCCTCCGGTGCGGGGATCACGCCACCCTCACCCTGGGTGGGTTCCAGGAAGACCGCGGCGACGCTGGAATCCACGGCGTTCTTCAGGGCGTCCACGTCGCCGTACGGCACGAAGGTGACCTCGCCCGGCAAGGGTTCGAAGGGCGTGCGCTTGGCCGGGTTACCGGTGATCGACAGCGAGCCCAGGGTCCGGCCGTGAAAGCTGTTCTCGGTCGAGATCAGCCGTAGCCGGCTGCCGTCCGGGCTCACCGACCGTCCGTGCAGCCGTGCCATCTTGATCGCGCACTCGTTGGCCTCGGTGCCGTCGTTGGTGAAGAACACCAGGGCGTCGTCAGTGCCGAGCAGGGCCCGCAGCTTCTCTGCAAGCTCGACCCCGGTGGGGTGGATCGCGAGATTCGAGCTGTGGGCGAGGGTGGCGACCTGGGCACTCACCGCAGACACGATCGCCGGGTGCGCATGCCCGAGAGACGACACGGCGATTCCCGCGATGAAGTCGAGGTAGCTCGATCCGTCGGCATCGACCACCCGGCACCCCTTGCCGCTGACCAGTGCGATCGGCGGTGTGCCGTAGCTGTCCATCATGCTGGCACCCCAGCGGCGCTGCAGGTCAAGCGTGCTCATCGTGGCGTTTCCTCCTTCGGGATGGCGGGCATCGGTTCGGGTTCAAGGGCCGGCACCACCGCAGCGACGTCGGCGGGCTCGTCGGGAAGCACCATGGTGCCGATGCCCTCGGTCGTGAAGACCTCGAGCAGCAAAGCGTGCAGCTCCCGGCCGTCGATCACCGTGGCGCGGGGCACTCCGCCCTGCACGGCGCGCAGGCATGCCTCCATCTTGGGAACCATTCCCGCGGCCAGGGACCCGATCAGGCGGCTCAGCTCCACCGCCCGGATCTCGCGGATGACCTCTGCACTGTCCGGCCAATCGGCGTACAGACCGGCCACATCGGTCAGCACGATGAGCTTCTCCGCGGCGAGCGCGATCGCCAGAGCGGCCGCGGCGGTATCGGCGTTGACGTTGTAGGACAGTCCGTCGCGACCACGCGCGACCGTGGCGATCACCGGAATGCGGCCGGCGGCCAACAGCGCCGTCACCGCACTCGGATCGACCTCGACCACATCTCCCACCTGGCCGATGTCGACCTCGACGCCTTCGACGAGCGCGGGGCGGCGTTGGGCGGTGAAAAGCCCGCCGTCCTCGCCGGACAGGCCGACGGCGAGGCTGCCGTGGTCGTTGATCAGGTTCACGACGTCGCTGTTGACCTGACCCACCAGCACCATCCGGACGATCCGCATCGCCTCGGCGGTGGTGACCCGCAGGCCGCCGCGGAACTCACTGGCGATGCCGAGACGCTGCAGGTGCTCGGTGATCTGAGGCCCGCCGCCATGCACTACCACCGGCTGAATTCCCGCGTAGCGCAGAAACACCACATCCTCGGCGAACGCCTGCTGGAGCTCGGGCGTGGTCATGGCGTTGCCGCCGTACTTGATGACCACCACCTTGCCGTGGAAGCGCCGGAGCCAGGGCAGCGCGTCGATCAGGGTGGCCGCCTTCGCAGCAGCCTGCAGTGGGGTGTGCTCGGCCAGGTCCCTCATGAGGAGTACGCCGAGTTCTCTTCGACGTAGGCCTGGGAAAGGTCGTTGGTGTACACGGTCGCGGTGTGGCTGCCGGCATGCAGCTCGGCCTGGATCACGATCTTGCGTCCGGTCAGATCGACGCCGTCCCGACTTTCGCCGGCCGCACCGGCGGTGCACACCTGGACGCCGTTGATGGTGACATCCAGCTGATCGGGCTCGAAGGTCGCCTTGGTCGTTCCGATCGCAGCGAGCACCCGGCCCCAGTTCGGGTCGTTGCCGAAGAGCGCGCACTTGAGCAGGTTGTTACGGGCGATCGAACGACCGACCTCCACCGCGTCGTCCTCGTGCGCCGCGCCTGACACGATGATCTCAACCTCTTTGGTAGCGCCCTCGGCATCTGCCAGCAACTGCGCCGAAAGGTCGGCGCAGACCGCGGTCAGTGCCTCGTGCAGGTCAGCTTCGGACGGCTGCACTGAGGATGCACCGCTGGCCATCAGGATGACGGTGTCGTTGGTGGACATGCAGCCGTCGGAGTCCAGCCGGTCGAAGGTGCGCCGCACGGCAGCACCCAACGCTGCTTGGGCCTGCGCGGCGGTGAGTCGCGCGTCGGTCGTGATGACGCACAGCATGGTGGCCAGGCTGGGGGCCAACATGCCGGCTCCCTTGGCCATGCCACCGATCTGCCAACCGTCCGTGCTGCGCCAGGTGGCGGTCTTGGCCACGGTGTCGGTGGTCCTGATGGCGTCGGCCGCAGCCGGTCCCCCGTCGGCCGACAGTTCGCCCACCGCGGCGGCCACTCCGGGAAGCAACTTGTCCATCGGGAGCCGTTCGCCGATCAGACCGGTCGAGCAGACCAGGACCTCGCCCGCTCCGATGCCCAGCAGACCTGCGACCGCCTCGGCGGTCGCATGGGTGTCGCCGAACCCGGCGGGTCCGGTACACGCGTTGGCACCACCGGAGTTGAGCACGACCGCGCGGCACCGTCCGTCGGCCGCCGCCTGCTGCGACCACAGCACCGGCGCTGCCTTCACCCGATTTGCCGTGAAGACCGCGGCAGCCACATCGTCCGGGCCGTCGTTGACCACCATCGCCACATCGCGCCCGCCACTCAGCTTCAGCCCCGCAGCGACGCCGGCCGCGCGAAACCCGGTTGCCGCCGTGACCGTCATGGCGCTACTCCATTCACTGACAGGCCCGCTGTCTCATCGAGTCCGAGCATGATGTTGGCGTTCTGAATAGCTTGGCCGGCAGCACCCTTGCCGAGGTTGTCGATCGCCGACACGACTATGACCCGGCCGGAGCTGGCGTCCACCGCTGCCTGCAGGTGCACGGAGTTGGAGCCGACCGTGGCTGCGGTATGCGGCTGCCGCCCCTCGTCCAGTACCCGGACGAACGGTTCGTCGGCGTAGGCGGTGGCCAGCACGGCGCGAACGTCGGCCGGTGTCACGCCGTCGCGTACCGGTAGCGCGGTGACGGTGGCCAGGATCCCGCGGGGCATCGGAGCCAGCACCGGTGTCATGGAGAGGCTCGTCGCTCCGCTCGCCTGCAGGATCTCGGGTACGTGCTGATGCGCGCCGACCTTGTAGGGCGAAAGGTCGCCGGCGACCTCGCTCGCCAGCAGGTTGAGCTTCGCCGAGCGTCCGGCCCCGGATGTGCCGGAGGCGGCGACCACGACCACATCGGCCGGTTGCACGAGGCCGGCGGCGATCAACGGAGCCAACGCGGTGATGATGGCAACTGCGTAGCAGCCGGTGTTGGCAACCCGCGTGCTGGCGGCGATCAGGGCACGCTGGCCGGGGAGTTCGGGCAGCCCGTAGGTCCAGGTGCCGGCGTGCTCGCCGCCGTAGTACTGCGCCCAGGATGCAGCATCGCGCAGCCGGAAGTCGGCCCCGAGATCCACCACCCGCACCCGGTCGTCGAACTGAGCGACGAGCTCGGCCGAGGCCCCGTGCGGAAGCGCCAGAAAGATCAGGTCGGCGTCACCGACGTCGGCCGGATCGGAATCGGTGAACCGGCGACCGGCCAGGCTGACCAGGTTCGGGTGCACGTCGGTGATGAGCTCTCCGGCGTTTCCGTGAGCTCCGGCAGAGCTGACATAGATCTGCGGGTGGCCGGCAAGCAACCGCAGGATCTCGCCCCCGGCATACCCGCTCGCGCCGAACACAGCGGCAGAAATCCCCATGCGAGATATTATGCACGCCTACGCAAGTTAATACAGCCAGCGGCACGCCGCGCCGCCGCCTGGTGTCAGGATCGCAACGACGCGCCACACCGCTCGGCGGCAGCTGCCACCGCGAGATCCCTGGCGGCGGTGGCCTCCTCCACAGTCAGCGTGCGATCGAGGGCCCTGAAACGCAACGCGAACGCCACCGACTTGCGGCCCGCGCCGAGTCGGTCGGCATCGCTGTAGACATCGAACAGCCGGACGGTCTCCAGCAGCTCGCCGGCTCCCTCGGCCACCGCCTGCTGCAACGCCGCCGCCGGAACCTGCTCGTCCACCACCAACGCGAGATCCAGGAGCACCGGCGGAAAGCCCGACAAGGTAGGCGCGATCGGCGGGGGCGGCGGCGCGAACGCGTCCAGGTCCAGCTCCATCGCACAGGTCCGGGGTGGCAGATCCAGGGCGGCGAGCACCCGTGGATGCAGCTCCCCCGCCACTCCGACGACTACGTCACCGAGAAGGAGTTCCGCGCACCGACCCGGGTGCCACGGTGCGACCTCGGCCTTGCGCACCTCGAGCTGCACGGCGGCAGCGCCGGCCACCAGCCGCGCAACCTCGACCACGTCGGCCCAGGCCACGGCGCGGGCCGAACCCCACCAGCCCGCGCGCTCGACGTCACCGGTAGCCGCCACCGCGACATGTCGAGGCTGCCGAGGCACCGTACGGCCGATCGCGTCCAGGATGGCCTGCGCCGGTCTGGCCTCGACGCCCGGACGAGGAGCTGGTTCGGTCGACTCGGCAGGCAGGTACACCAGTCCCATCTCGAACACCGACACGTCCCGCGTTCCCCTGCCGAGGTTGCGGATCACGTTGCCGAGCAGGCCGGGCAGCAGCGAGGTGCGCATCTCGGGCTCGGCATCGGAGATCGGGTTGGCGAGACGGTAGGCCGCACGCCGCGGATCGGTGGCGTCCAGCCCGAAGGTGTCGTGGACCGCAGGCGAGACGAACGGGTAGTTGATCACCTCGGTGTAGCCGGCCGCCGCCAGCACGTGCGACACCGAACGACGCAGCCGCTGCTCGGGTGTCCAGCCACGTCCAGCCGGCGGTGACGGGAGCGCGGACGGCACCTGGTCATAGCCCACCAGCCGCACCACCTCTTCGATCAGGTCCGCCGGATCGGTCAGGTCGGGACGCCAGCTCGGCGGCACGACCGAGAAGTAGTCGAGCTCGGGCGGACCGCCGGTCACCGAG
>JBBQFE010000156.1:0-6980 GCA_038321605.1 Mycobacteriales bacterium
CCGCAGACAACGACGGCATCCGCGTCCAACGACTCAGCTCGGCACGGTCCTTCGCGGGCATCTGCACAGCGACAGTCAACGACATACCCCACGATACCGCGAGGTAAAGCTATTTCATTCACGTGACACTAGTGTCAGCCATTTCCTGACGAAAACTGTCAGCGATGTCCCGCGACATCACAGCCGCCACGGGGATCGGGAATCGCAGAAGTAGACCGGCGCGCCGAGCGACTTGGTGATCGTGAGATGCCTGGCCATCTCGGTTCCCTGTCCCAGGTGATCGAGCGCAGCATCGGGGACTGTCCCGGCAGACGAGTTTCAAGCTCTGGTACGGGCCGCACCGCACCAATGGACACGGAGCCGCGCACCAGCGGGCTACGCATCGTTGCGTGACCGGTTTGTGGCGGGCACCGGTATCAGCCACCGGTTCAGTATTGTGCGGTCTGAAACGTGCGCCGTCGAGACACCCCAGGGCGGCGGTGACCCCGCTGGTGACGGCCTACGTAGCGCGTGGGAGGGGATGGACGATGCCCGAGCTGCCGGATGTCGAGTCCTATCGGATCACTTTGACCAGTTTCCTACCGGGTGCTCGGATACTTGATGTGGAGGTGCGCGACGCGTCGGTGTTGCGTAACGTCAGCGCCCAAGATTTCCGAAACCAGATGATCGGAGCCATCTTCCAAACACCGCGCCGCCAAGGAAAGTGGTTGGTCCTTCCCACTGAGGGGCCAACGATGCTAATCCACAATGGGATGACCGGTCACCCGTACTTCATCCCGGTTGGCACTCGCGCCAGCGTGAGTGGTTGTGGCCATCGTGACGATCGGCTTGTCGTGAGCACCGAGCGGGGACAGCTGCACTATGCCGATCTACGCAAGCTTCGGGGCGTGTGGCTTGTCGAGGGCGACGACGCCGTCGCCGCTCTCATCGGCAAGCAAGGGCCAGACGCGCTGGGCATCTCGGCCGTCGCCTTCGTGACGGCGCTACAGAGTCGGCGAGGGGCGTTGAAGACCGTGCTTATGAATCAGCAGGTTATTGCCGGGCTGGGCAACATGCTGAGCGACGAGGTCTGCTGGCGGGCGCGCTTGCACCCAAACCAGGCCATCAACACGCTACGCAGCGAGGAGCTGAGTGAGCTCTACCGAGTGCTGAAGCGCACGATACGGGCAGCCGTCAAACGGGGTCATATCCCACGAGACTCATCGTGGCTGAGTTCCGCCCGCGACCGCGACGACGCGCGCTGTCCACGATGCCGAACTCCGCTTCGACATTCACGAATCGGCGGACGGACGTCGATCTGGTGCCCCCACTGCCAGCCCGAGGACATGAGCTCACGGGCGGGCTGAGCTTTCAACACGAGTGGATCAAAGCAACGCCAGACAGCGGTCTCGGCACTGCCCCAGCTCGGACGCCCCGCATCCGGGGCTGCCTCCGGACTGACATCAGCGATTGCTACTCCGGTCGCGTCGCTTGGACCTTTACCGCACCGACCCGGGAGACTTCACGAGCGTGTCCGGTGATCCGCGACGGCGGCCGCGCACGCAACAATTTCGATCGATACGGCGGCTGCCGCCACGTCGGAGGTCAGCGGCGCTGGTTGGCCTCGGCCGGCTCAGTGCTGGGCGGATGCTCAGCGTGACCGCGGCTGCCTGCGGGCTCAATAAGATGGTGGCCCTTGTTCGTTAGCGTTTGGCTGG
This sequence comes from Mycobacteriales bacterium, assembly GCA_038321605.1. GTDB lineage: Bacteria > Actinomycetota > Actinomycetes > Mycobacteriales > Jatrophihabitantaceae > Jatrophihabitans_A. The sequence goes on from JBBQFE010000156.1 coordinate 1,698, forward strand.
GCTGCGTTGGCAGTTGTGGTCGGCATGTCATTCGCGGCCGAAGGCAACGCCTCTCGCGCGCGGCTCCGGCATTTGGGTGGGTGCGATGAATTGCATCGTTCCAGCTCCGCCCGCAGGACCGTTGGTGACTTGACGAGGCACGGTACCTGCGGAGCACGGCGGCCAACCCGGTGATGGCCAGGAGGCTCAGCCGGTCAGAGAGCGAGCCCGGTGGTTGCCCGGCGGCGGGGGCGCAGCCCCCTCATCGCCAGCGCCACCAGGACGGCCGTTGCGACCATGCGAGCGGGGCTCCGCCTGCGATCCTCGGTTTGGGTCGGTGCCGTAGCTTTCAACCGGCGACGTTCGGCGGCCTCGCGGACCTGCTGGGTCTGTTCCGGCAGCGGTGGCGCGGTCACATCCGCTAGCGTGGGGGCGGGTGTGCGGCGGCGCTGGGCTTCCTGCTCTGCCCGTTCGCGGCCGAACCCGGAGTCTCCGTGCGGCCCACACAGGACTGACGTCACGGCCGCCGACGTGTCGATCCATTCCTGCCAAGCACGGTCCTGTGTCTGCCCGGGGTGGCTGGCAACGGTCAGCGCAGGCACGGGCGCCGCCGGCGCGGGAACGCTCGAGTAAAGGTAGTGCCGTACGGCGTCGAGGGCCGTCCACAACTGGTCGGCGTACGCGCAGGACTGATGCAGTGCTGCATCGAGAAGCTGCGCCTGGCTTCGATGCTCGGCTGCGCTCATCCCCTCGCGGTCGTCGCGCAGCACTCGGTCGGGGTCGAGAACCTCGGGCTTGGGAATCGATTCCATGAAGTGTCCTCCTGATGGGCGAACGGTTTGGGACGCGATGACTATGTCGGCATCTTCGACGGGTTTGGGGGCCGCCGCACCGAGCGGAGTTCTGCGTTGTGGCGAACCGTGATGCCGTGGCGGTCGAGAATCTCCAGTAATGGCAGGGCGACGCGGCGTGTGGCACCGAGCGCCTGCCGGGCCTGGCTGACCGTGAAAGGCTGCGTCAGACCACCTAGCAGCACCGCAGCCAGAGTCACGGAATCCGTGGCCACCACCAGGTCCGGCGTGAGCCGGAGCAGCATGCCATTGCGTTCCGCGGTGGCGAGGTCGCGAGTTCCGAGCCCCAGCTGGAGCAGTTCGTCGCGGCCGGGCGAGTCGAAAGGGTTCGCCTCCAACCGCTGGAGCACTGTGTCGAGGGCACCTGCGGAGGCGCCCACACCGGGCCGCACGTTCGCGCGTCCGAGCCGTCCCCCGGCCTGCTGCAGACCGGTATCGCCGACCAGCGCGGCCAACAGCCCGCCATCGGGTAATCCCACTGCTCGGCGCGCCGCATCTTCGGTGAGCCACGGCTCACGCGGGTCTGCCACCGCGTGCGCGTCAACGACCCTCTCCAGCGTCGTCCGCCAGGCCGCCCAGACATCGTCTGACACCAGCCACCCCGCTCGGTCGAGGACCCCTGCGGTGCCTACGACGGTGACACCGAGCGAGCGGAGCGCGTCGGCACGGACGAAGCCCCGGCGGCGTACCTGCGCTCGTAGGCCGCTGGCGGAGCCATCGGCGAGTTCTGCGCCCCGCTGAGCGGCAGCTCCGCGTCGGCGCAGCGTCGGCGGGTCGGGATCGAGTACTCGGACCCCGGCAACGATGCTCTGTTGTCCCGGATCGCGTAGCACCGCCCGGTCATCCACCTGCACGGGCAACGGCCGGTCCAAGGTGAGCCGCGCTGCGCGATCGCCGAGCATCCGGACCCGCACAGGCACCGAACCCGATCCGATATGGAGGTGGAGCTGCCCTGTCGGCTCTACCAGCAGTGGGTCCAGGACCACGTCCAGTACGTCGGTGACATGCCAGGCCCCCGGCGTCAGTAGGTAGTCGCCGCGCGTGGCATCGGCTCGATCGAGGCCGCGCAGGTTGACCGCGACCCGGGCAACCGCTGTGGCAGTGTCAACGTCCCCCCCGAGTTGCTGGACGCCTCTGACGACATAGCGGCGCTGTCGCAACTCGAGCTGGTCACCGATCGAGATCTGGCCGGCACCGAGGGTTCCGGTCACCACCGTGCCCGCCCCGGCGACAGTGAAGCAACGGTCTACCCACAGCCGCACCCGGCCCTCGAGCCGAGGCTCCGGCAGCGAGGCCAAGACGTCGTGCAGCGCCTGGCGCAGCGCTGGCAGACCCTGACCGGTCACACCCGAGACGGCCACCAGTCGTGCGCCGGCGAGGCCGGTATGTTCCAGCCGGCGCTGCAGGTCCTCGGTCGCCGAGCTCAGTTGCTCCGGTGTCGCAAGGTCGGACCGGGTCAGTGCCACCACGCCATGCCGGATGCCGAGAGCCTCGATGGCATCTAGGTGTTCCGATGTCTGACGCGCCCAGCCCGCGTCGGCGGCTATCACCAACAACACCGCCGGCGCCGGCCCTACGCCGGCGAGCATGTTGGTGACGAATCGTTGATGGCCCGGCACATCGACGAAGGCGACCTGCTCGTCCGGCCTGAGCGGATCCAGCACCGTCCAGGCATAGCCCAGGTCGATGGTCATGCCGCGTCGTCGTTCCTCGGCCCAACGGTCGGGCTCCATACCTGTCAAAGCCCTGACCAGGGTGCTCTTGCCGTGGTCGACGTGACCCGCGGTCGCGATCACCCTCATGGCAGCACCGATCGGACGGCGGCCAGTAGGCGCGGTTCGTCGGCAGGTTCGATGCACCGCAGGTCGAGCAGGCAACTGCCGCGCTCCAGCCGACCGATCACCGGGGGGTTCGTAGCTCTCAAAGCCTGCGCACACACTTCGGGCAGCGCCACCGCCCAGCTCACCAGCTCCACGCCGGGCGCGCCCCCGCCCCCGACCGCGCCGGTGCTCGGCAGCACCCGCGCCGGCGGACCGATCTCGTGTGCGAGGTGCTCGCAGCGTTGACGCAGCCCCTCGCTGTCGCTGTGCAGATACCGCACGGTCGGGCTCGCCGGTCCGGTGAGCGTTGCCTCCAGCGCAGCGAGGGTGAGTTTGTCCACCCGTAACGCGCGGGCCATCGGGCTGCGGCGCAGCTGCTGGATGGCCTCGGTGGTGCCGAAGATCAGACCGGCCTGCGGTCCTCCCAACAGCTTGTCTCCGCTGCAGGTGACGATGTCCGCCCCGTCGCGCAGGGCGCTGTCCACAGTAGGCTCGCGCGGAAGCAGCGGGTCCGGGTGCAATAGCCCGCTACCCACATCGACCACGAGCGGCACGTCCAGAGCTGCCAGTTCGTCGACACCGACCTGGCCGGTGAATCCGCTGACGACGAAGTTGCTGGGATGCACCTTCAGGATGCAGCCGGTGGCTGACCCGACAGCGTCGGTGTAGTCGGAGAGCCTGGTGCGGTTGGTCATCCCGACCTCACGGATACGGGCGCCGCCGGATTCGATGAGGTCCGGCAGCCTGAAGCCGTCCCCGATCTCGACCATCTCGCCCCGGCTGACGACGACCTCCCGGCCGGACGCCAACGCCGAGGTGGCCAGCAGGAGCGCGGCGGCGCCGTTGTTCACGACGAGCACGTCGTCGGCCTCTAGAACTGCCCGCGACAGCGCGGCGAGGGCACCGCGGCCCCGCCGGGCCCGCGCACCGGACTGCAGATCGAATTCGACGTCGACGTAACCCGCCGCGGCCGTGACCGCCTCGATCGCGCCGCTCGACAGGGGTGCACGTCCCAGGTTGGTGTGCAGCACGATGCCGGTGGCGTTGAGCACGGTGTGCAGATTGCCGGGGTGCGACGTCAACCCGGTGGCGATCGCGTCGAACAGCTCCTCCGGCGCGAGGTGCCCGTCCCTGATCGCCTGCTGGGCCGCTACGACCGTCCGCTTGACGACGACGTTGCCCAACTCCGCGATCGGCGCGGCGAGCCTGGGGTCGGCCAGCACCGCATCAGTCCGCGGGATGTGACGACGGGGGTCGACTGCGTTCACGCACCGCTCCTCGCGAGGGTCCAACTGCCACGCTGCTGTGGCGGAGGCGGACGGGAATCGAACCCGCCAAGCCGAGATACTCGACTTCACCGGTTTTGAAGACCGGGAGGACCACCAGGCGCCTGTACGCCTCCGCCGGTAACCCTAGCGGGACACCGAACCCGGACGCGCCCCGGCTGATCGATGACGTGCCGCGCTAGCCTCGGGCGGTGACCACGACGCCGTCCGACCTTCGCCAGATCCGGCTGACCCAGTACGCCAAAGGCGGCGGCTGCGCGTGCAAGATCCCGCCAGGTGAGCTCGAGCAGATCGTCCGCGGGCTCACCGGCGACCGCTCGCCGGAGTTGCTGATCGGGCTGGACGACGGCGACGACGCCGGCGTGGTCCAGTTGGACGCGCAGACCGCCGTCGTCTCGACCGCTGACTTCTTCACCCCCGTCGTCGACGACGCCTACGATTTCGGCCGGATCGCAGCCGCCAACGCCTTGTCAGACATTTACGCCACCGGCGGCCGGCCGATCATGTCGGTCAACCTGGTGGGCTGGCCACGCGACCTGTTGCCGATCGAGTTGCTCAGCGAGGTCCTTCGCGGCGGCCTCGACATCTGCCGCCAGGCGCAGTGCCATGTCGCCGGCGGTCACAGCATCGACGATCCGGAACCCAAGTACGGCATGGCGGTAACCGGCATCGCCGATCCGGCAGCCCTGCTGCGCAACGATGCGGCGCGCGCCGGAGAGGCGATCAGCCTCAGCAAACCGCTGGGCGTCGGCGTGCTGAACAACCGGCACAAGAGCACCGGGGAGGTATTCGAACAGGCGATCGCCTCGATGGTGGCATTGAACCGGGACGCCTGCGCGGCCGCCCTGGAAGCAGGGCTGCGGGCAGCGACCGATGTCACCGGCTTCGGCCTGCTCGGCCACCTATTCAAGCTGGCCAGGGCCAGCGGCGTCACCGCCGTCCTCGATTCCGCGTCCATCCCGTTGCTCGACGGCGCTCGCGAGGCTGTCCGGGACGGGTACGTCTCGGGCGGTACCCGGCGCAACCTGGAGTGGGTGGGACCGGCGGCGGATCTTTCCGCTGTCGACGAGGAGACCGCCCTGCTGTTGGCCGACGCGCAGACCTCGGGCGGACTCCTGCTGGTCGGTGAGATTCCCGGTGCCACCGTGATCGGCGAAATCGTTGTGGCGCGGGAGCACGCAATTGTCGTCCGCTGATCACGTCTCCGACAATCAATCGAGGCCTAAACGCTCTCTGTTGACCTATCAGTCCCATCCGGAGCGTCTCTTGTGCCGACCGCTCGTGCGAAGTTGACGCTTTCACCCAACATGCCGAGCACCAGTTCAAGCTCCTCATAGTCTCGCGGTC
>JBBQFE010000157.1:0-6973 GCA_038321605.1 Mycobacteriales bacterium
TACCGAAGATGTTGAGTGGAACCCGGGTAGCGGACATGCGGTACTCCTCGACTGGTGTCACTGGGTGATGACACCGACGGTCCGCTGTCGGCAGGCCGGGAGCATCAGTCAGATGACAGTCGGCGCCGCCGGTCCGCGAGCCGGCGCGTCGAGCGCGTCGCGTAGCGCCGCACGAGAGCTGACCCCAAGCTTGGGGAACACCCGGTACAGATGCGCGGAGACGGTTCGTGGTGACAGGAAGAGCCGCTCGCCGATCTGTCGGTTCGTCATTCCGGTCGCCGCGAGCTGCGCGATCTGTTCCTCCTGGGGCGTTAGCTCAGTCGGATCACCCGAAGCGGCCGAGCGACGGTGCTGCCCGGTCGCTCGTAGCTCGGTCAGTGCCCTGGCCGCCCACGGCGTGGCACCGAGACGCTCGAACAGCTCGACGGCGGTGGAAAGGTGCACCCGGGCTGCGGTCACCGAGTGAAGTCGTCGCAGCCGTTCCCCGTGCGCGAGTTCGAGACGGGCCCGCTCGAAGGGCCACTGAACGGAGCCGACCATGGTCGACGCGCGGTCGAACAGGTCGAGAGAGGGTCGGTCGTCGGCGATCATCGCCGCCGCTCCCGCGCACAGGTACGCCTGGCGCGGTGAGATCGCGGCCAGATCCGCCACGAGAGCAGCGGTCACATGCTGAATCGCCTGCCTTCGATGTCCAGACCGAACCGCTGCCTCCACCAGGTCCAACACGGTCCACAGCGCGTAGGCCTCCCGCGCCCCGAACGCTCCGGGTGGGTTGACGGACGCGAGCAGTGTGTAGGCGTCATCCCAGTCGCCACGGCCCAGCGCCGCGACGCCCGACGCGTGCCGCGCGTAGCTGGACACGATCCGTGCCCCGCGCGGGGTCGACCATTGGACCATCTCGGTCGTCAACTCGACACAACGAACATCATCGCCGGTTGCCGCGGCCAGCAGCGCCAAGGCGTAGCGTCCCGGCCACGCCAGTAGTGGGTAGCCGTGCTCGGCGCAGAGCGCGATGCCCTCGTCGGCAAAGCGGCGCGCCTCGACCCAACGTCCCCTGAGGAACTCATCGTCGGTGAGCATGAGCAGTGCGGTGACTGCGGATGCCACGGCCCCGCCACCGCGTCCGTCGTCGATCACGCGCAACAGCGCAGTTCGGCAGCTCACTACTCGGCCGACGAAATTGGCGGCGATGGCGACGCGCACGATGTGCACCGGGTCGGTTTCGTCATGCAGGCCAGCGATGATCTGATCGAGCTCCGAGAGCGTGCCCGGGGTGGAGCGCTGCGGATCGGCGAATGTTGTTGCCGCTACGACCTGCAGCGGAGAGAGCTCCGCGCGGAACCGATCCACTGCGGCTTCGAACGGTGCCCAAAGTTCAGGCCGGTCGCCGACGAAGCAGACGAGCATCAGCGTGTGAACGGCCTCGTCGAGGACGTGGCGTGGCACCGACCGAGACTCCGTCGTCTCCAGCGCCGCGACGAGCAGCCGGTGCGCGGTGTCGAGGTCGCCATCCCCGTTCAGGAGCACGAATGCGGCCAGCACTGCGGTGGCCAGTGAGCCGTCGAGCTCAGGATCGGCGCGCCGTGCTCTGGCCAGCAGGTCAGCCACATCGCGAAGCGCACCCGTCACATCGGCTCCGATCCAGGCTGCCTCGGTCAGCCGGCGAGCCCGGTCAACGCCTGCCGTGCTCAGCTCTGCCGCTCTGAGCAGGGTGGAGACCGCAGCCACGGGATCGCCTCGGCGCAGGACACGGTAGGCAGCGTCCTGAAGGGCCGTGGCCACCTCGTCGTCGGGTTGTGTCGTCGCCTCCGCGAGGTGTTGGACGCGCAAGTCCGGGTCGTCGCTGAACAGTTCAGCCAGTTGTTGGTGCGCTGCCCGCCGTTCTGCTTCGGTGGCCAGACTCACCACGGCCGACCTGATCAGTGGATGGGTGAACGCGATTCGGTGCGAATGAACATCGACCGACACCAGCCGGGCCCGCTCAGCAGGGCCGAGGTCGTCCTGGGAGCGGTCGGTTCCTCCGCGTCGGGTCACCCGAACGTCGCCGGTACTGTCCAACGCGGCCAGCAGCAGGACGTGCCTCGTCTGCTCGGTCAATGTCGTGACCCGTGCGGCGAAGACCGCCTGCAGCTGTCGGCCCAGGCGCAGGGTGGGAGGCAACGCCTCCGCCGCGGCCTGCTGCGAGGGGGTGAGTTCGCGGGCCAGCTCGAGTAGCGCGAGCGGGATGCCTTGGGACTCCTCGACCAAGCGGGACCGCACCTCGTCGGCGACGTCGGGAAATCTGCGGCGAACCAGCTCCCCTGCGGCCGCGTCATCCAACGGACGCACGTGGAGGCTGGGTAGCCCGGTCTGTTCGAAGAAGCTCTGTTCCGCAGTCCGCAGTGCTGCCAGCAGGCTGACGCGGGTGCCGGACAGCCGGCGCGCGATGAAACCGAGCACTCGCGCGCTGGAGCGATCCAGCCAGAACAGGTCGTCGATGATCATCAGTAGCGGCCGCTCCGACGCCGCGGCATGACACAGCGCCAGGGCAGCCGCCGCGATCACGAGCTGCCCACCAGGCGCCCCGTCATCCAGCCCGAGCGCCACCGAGAGCGCGATGCGATGGTGGTCGCCGAGCTCCGGCAGGTGCGAGACGAGCGGACCCAGCGCCTGGTTCAGGCCGGCGAAGCTGACGTCAGCCTCGAACTCCACGCCGGCTGCTCGCACGACGCGGGTGCGGTCACCGATACCTGCCGCTACCGCGTCGAGCAGCGCGGTCTTCCCGACACCGGGTTCGCCGACCAGCACCAGCGCTTGACCAGCTGTCGCGCTGGAGTCGACGAACCGCTGCAGAGTCTCGAGCGCCTGGTGGCGTCCGACGAGGGCGTGAGCTTGCTCGTTCAGCGGCACGTCGGTCACGGCCGCCTCTCCAGTGTGGGGACCCTCCCAAGGCCGAGCATAGGCGCCGCTGGATCGACCCAGGGGTCATCTGACCGATTCAAGGGCCTGTCGGGCGGCCGAGACTGACAAGATCGACGGTCCGCATCCGGCCGTCTACCGACTGGAGGCAGTCCATGGCGCAGATCACCCATCGCTTTGTCGACATTGACGGGCACCGGATCTTCTACCGGGAGGCGGGCAACCCTGACGATCCGACTGTCCTACTCATGCATGGCGCGCCCGCGAGCTCGTTCATGTTCCGCGGTCTCATCCCGCTGCTGGCCGACCGGTGGCACGTGCTCGCTCCGGATCTGCTCGGGTTCGGGCTGTCGGACTCCCCGACCACCGACGAGTTCGAATACACCTTCGAGTCCTTGACCGATGTCACCGAGATGCTCTTGGCGACGATGAGCATCGACCGGTTCGCGATGTACGTTCAGGACTACGGCGCCCCGGTCGGCTGGCGGCTGGCACTTCGCCACCCCGAGCGAGTGTCCGCGATCATCACCCAGAACGGGAACGCCTACACCGAGGGCTTCGTGCCGTCGTTCTGGAACCCGTTGTGGACCTGGGTCGACGCCGCCGACGGCGGCGCAGAGGCACCGATCCGTGAGTCGCTGACTCTTGAGCGCATCCGATGGCAGTACGTCCACGGTGTGGCCGACCCGACAACCGTCGACCCGGAAACGTGGCTGCACGACTTCCACGCTCTGCAGCGACCGGGCAACCTTGACGTCCAGCTCGCGCTGCTGCGGAACTACCCGACCAACGTCGAGCTCTACCCCACCGTGCACGACTACTTCCGCCGATCCCAGGTACCGCTGGCAGCCGTCTGGGGTCGCCACGACGAGATCTTCGCACCGGCGGGCGCTCGGGCGTTCGCTTCTGATCTGCCCAATGCCGAGATTCACCTTCTCGATGGCGGCCACTTTCTGCTAGAGAGTCGGCTCGACACCGTGACCGGCTACGTGCAGGGCTTTCTCGGCCGCGTCCTCGCACCCTGACCGATGTAGACGCAGCGACAGTCGCCCCTGCGCCGCTGGCCCTGTGTGCGCTGGTGCGCTCACGACGCCGCGGACACGTGGCCAGCGATGTCAGTGCTGTACGCGACGTCGCGACCGGCCTCGAACTCGATCTGCAGCGAGTGCAGCTTGACCCCGATGCGTTGGTGCGCGTCGCTGCCAAGGATGAGTCGGTGCGGCGGCGAATCTGACTTCAGCGCGGTGTAGATGGCCGCAGCGGCGAGCGCCGGATCACCCGGGAACATGGCGTCACTGTTGGTCTCCATCGCGAGGCGGAAAGCGCCCGATGTCGCGACGTAGGCCTCTATCGTGTCGCCGGAGAAGTGGGGGCGCGTCTCTATCCCAGTGCGGAAGGAGCCGGGCTCGATGAGCATCGCGTGCAGGCCGAAAGGCTCAATTTCTTGCCAGAGCGCCTCGGTTGCGCCCTCGAGCGCAAACTTGCTCGAGGAGTAGAAGCCGTTCGCAGCCAAGCTGGTCACGCCATCCATCGACGACATGTTGGCGATCATGCCCGATCCGCGTCGCCGCATTCGCGGCAGCACCGCTCGCAGCAAAGCAATTGCTGCAAAGAAGTTGACCTTGAAGGTTTGACGATAATCCTGCTCCCGCTGCTCTTCTATCGCGCCGAGGAAATCGATGCCGGCGTTGTTGACCAGGATGTCAATGGCACCGAAACGGCGCTCGGTCTCGTTGATCGCCCGTTCCCGCTGCCCGGCATCAGTGACGTCCAGGGTGACGACATGGGCGGTATCCGGATAGCTACCGGCGAGAACCGACATCGCCCCCGTGCTTCGCGCAGCAAGCGTGACCGCATCGCCTCTGGCGAGCACGTGCTCGGCCAGTGCGAAGCCAAGTCCGCTGGAGGCGCCGGTAATGAGCCAGGTTGCCTTGACCATGGTTGAGCTCCGTCCGTGATTGGGGGCCCGCACTAGCGTCGCGACTCGGTCGGGGTTGACTCGATCCACCCTCCGGTCCCACCAGAGGCTGAACATCAGTCAGTTGACTGCGCCCCCTGCGAGCTGACGGCACAGTCGTTTGACCGATTCTGATGCGAGCGCTGATCACCAGGCTGGACCCGAACCCAGAATCACCTGGGCCGCTCCAGCCAGAGGACACATCATGCCCTTCGTCAACGTCAAACTCGTAGACGGCGTCTTCACCGCCGAACAGAAGCACCAGATGGCAGCCGCGCTCACCGATGTCATGGTGCAGTTCGAGGGGTCGGAGGCGTTCCGTGAAGTTGTGTGGGTGCTTATTGAAGAGTTGCACACCGACGGCTGGCACATCGGTGGGGAACCGTTCCGCGGCCCGGCCAGCCTTATGGACCACCTCGGCAACGCCAAGACCATGTACGAATCGATCGAGGGCCGCCCGCTGACCCGACCAGAATTCGCTGCCGCCGCACCGCCGGTCCCACGCGCATGACGACGACCCGCACGCGCCGGACGTGGCTGATCACCGGTAGTTCCCGAGGATTCGGCATGGAGCTGGCGAACGTCGTCCTCGCCTCAGGAGATTGCGTCGCCGCTACCGCAAGGCACCCCGCGCAACTCAGCTCCCTCGCCCAGCGATACGGCGACCGTGTACTTCCGATCGAGCTCGACGTCACCGACAACGCCGCTGCCCACGATGCCGTCGGCCGTGCCGTAGATCAGTTCGGAGGACTCGATGTGGTGGTTAACAACGCCGGCTATGCCAACAGCGCGCCGATCGAGGAGATGGCCGACCATGATTTCCGGGCCCAGGTCGAGACCAACTTCTTCGGCGTGGTCAATGTGACCCGCGCTGCGCTACCAGTGTTTCGTGCGGGGCGCGGAGGCACCTTCGTGCAGTTCTCCTCCGTCGGTGGACGGGTCGGCGGCACCCCGGGCATGGGCGCCTACCAAGCAGCGAAGTTCGCCGTCGAAGGGTTCTCCGAGGTGCTGGCCAACGAGACCGAACCTTTCGGCGTCAAGGTCATCATCGTCGAACCCGGAGCATTTCGCACCGACTGGCAGGGATCATCGATGACACTGCACCCCGTCGGGCGTGCGTACGAAGAAACAGTCGGTGACATCAACCGTTACCGCGCGGCGAACAACGGCACGCAACCCGGTGACCCAGCGCGCGCCGCAACAGTGATCCTTGGAGCTGTCGACTCCGCGAACCCGCCTCGCAGGCTGGTGCTGGGCGCTGAAGCCGTAAACATGATTGAGCGCGCCGCCGAGGTGCGGGCCGCTGAAACACGGGCCTGGGCGGCAGTCAGCGCTCAGGCCGATTCCAGCCACGTCGCAGTCGTCGGCGGATGACCGTTGGGGCCGGCACGTTGATCCGGCACCGCCAACGGTCGCCGGAGCAGCTCCGAACCCAGTGACCGGCCACGGACACAGCTGTCCACCTCGGCGTCTCGACCACGGTCGAAGGCAGCCCGATACCTCAGCGAGACGTCGAAACTCGGCCGTAGCACCTACATTCACACCCACACGTTGCGCCGTGCCTCCCCACGACTCCTCTCACGCTCCCGATGCGCAGGGTTGGCTCAGCATGGACGGCGATCAATCAGGCCGACCACTTCCAGATGACTCAGCGCGTCGCAACCCATGGTCTCGCCGCGCTCGGGTCACATCGGCCCGGCGAGGAAGGCACTCGCCATCCAGTGCGCCCGAACCGGGTGTACTCGATGGGCCTTGTCCCCCAGCATCATCGCCGCCTCCAGGCACGCTCTCGGGGCGCCTCACACCCTCGCCGACAGAGGGGTCTACCCCAGGTGTAGTTGATTCCTTGCCTGCGACGCGTGGTCGTCGCTGGAAGGGTCAGATGACCGATGCTCACGCCCCATGGAGCGAGCAGGGTCATGCAGACGCGGCCGAACGGTCGCAAACCTGAACAAGGGACAACACGCCATGACTATCGCCGCACACGCACCGGCAGCTCAGCAGTTGGCCGAGGAGTTCGCTCGAACCATCATGACCAGGGACTGGCCGGCCCTGCACAGGATCGTGACGCCCGACGTGACCTGGAGGTTCCCAGGTAACAACGCTCTCACCGGCACG
>JBBQFE010000158.1:0-6920 GCA_038321605.1 Mycobacteriales bacterium
CACCAACCCGGAGCCGAGCGACGATGTTGCCGCTGCGCACGGAGGATTCTCAGCCGCCAGAGGGGAACACCGAGCACACTGGCGAGGGGAAACGTCGTTCACCGAGGCCATGATGCCTACTCAGAGTTCCAGAACCAGCAGATGATCTGCCCGGACCGAAGACGCCCGAGAACAAGCACCCTGCCTGTGCAGGGCACGTCACCCGCAACTGGTCACGTCCGTCATGCCCGTTGGGGTGTTTCGGGTCAAGCACACTGGAGGTTCCGTGGAAAGCATGCACCGCTGGGCACCGACCGAGAACCTGTTCGCCGTATTCACCGACTGGCTCACCTGGTACGGAACACCACCAGAGGTCTCGGTCACCTCCTGGACAGCAACGCCCTACCTCAACGCGCTCGTGTTCTCCGCCGTCGGGAGGTCCGACGACGATGGTGTGTACCTCGTCCGCGGAGCCCGGGTCCTGCGGGCACAGCACAGTGCGGCGCACTTGGCACACGCCTACGCCCAAATCGCATGACCCCACCCGGTGCCAGGAGGCGCCGGCACCACCACCCGAACACCCGGCTGGTGACAAACGCCGCCACCGATGACCAACCATCAGGCCCTGCTGGCGCGGCGTTGCCCTGCCGGGCGGTACGGCACGTTCCAGAGGTTCTCAACCCCCGTCTGCACCTGGACATCCCGCTGGCCTGCTGGCTGCCACACGGTCACACCGGGCGGCACATCACACCGGTCACCGCCGTGGACGGCACGGTCGTCGCTGAGTCGACGGTGTGGGCCTGGGATGACCGGGGCCACGTCATCCAACTCGCCCCGCCCGCCGGGCTGATCCTCCTAACCCCCGGGCCCGCCCGAGGCCCGTGAGACACCAACAGTCATTCGTAACGACCGAAACCCTGTTGGGGCGCTTCCAGCATCGAGCTGATCACCGCCCAGGTCATCCCGGCGCTCGCAGACTGAGCCCACGCCTCCGTCGAACGAGGCAACCACACCGACGCTTCGCAGTCAGAAGTCACTCGCACTCAAGGCAGCCAGCGACAAATGCGTGGCCCATGGCGCCACTGCGGGCAACCGCGAGCAACATGGTGCCGCCATCCGACTCGCCGCCGAACAAATCGGCAACGATGATCCGATCCGCTTTGGCGCGATTGGAAGCCGTGGGTGCGACCCCAGCGCTCGCACCCTGCGGTCGGGCGGGCGAATCAGCAGCTGGAAGGGCGATACCGGAAAGCTGCACGTCGGGGCCGCCTCCCCTATGTGGACCTTCCCCCGTGTGTCCCAGGTGCGGTGGCCTCGACGTGCGAGGCGATTGGACCGCCTGGTACCCCCGATACCCGGACCGTCGCAAGGGAACCCACCTCGGGCGCCCTACCGTCGTTTCACATCGTGGCCCGAGCACGCACGCAGAACAAGAGCCCAAGGGGTTACCGTGCATACACGCTCAGTCACAGCTGCCGGCGGCCGGTCACCGGCGACCCAGGGCCCCAACGCGCGAGTCCAACGGAGCGCACGGTCCCGTCACACCACCGACCCGGAACGGGGGGCACCGGGTTGATGGCCTGAAAGGCATAAGACTGTTAGGACATCGCTGAAGTGGCACGACGGAAACGTGATGCGTCCTGCCGGCACTGCGGATAGTCGACGCCAACCCACTGGCCGCCGGGTCTCGCTCGTGGCTTGATCGGCACTCAGGTCAGGGCGAGCGGAGGCGGCGTGCCCGGTCACGCAATTGGCGGAGAGCCTGTTCGGATGGTGGGCCTCCCACCACAGAGCGGCCTGCACCCACCATGCAGGATGCAGGCCGTTCCGCTTAAACCACCAACCCGAAGAACGGGGGTCCGCGGGTAGGTGACCCCACGAGCATAGGACCGGTGCCCGCTTCGGAGGGTTGGATGGCGCACGTGAAGATGTGTGCTGTCACGAATCGGTTCGCACGCCGCACCGGCCGAGAAGACCGTGGGTAGGCTCGCGCTGATCAGAACGGCTTGGCCTCCTGCGAGGCCTTCTCACCGTCGATGGCTTCGCCGTTCGAGGTCGACGCGCATCAAGTGCATGCCCTGTCTGATCCTGGATTTGACAGTGCCGAGCGGGATGCCGAGAAGTGCTGCGATCTCCGGGTGGGTGTAGCCACCGAGCTGGGAGAGGATGACGGTCTGCCGCTGCGCGTCGCTCAGCCGGGCGAGGGCGGCGCTGAGGCGGGTGATCTCCGCGCGGCGTAGGACTTCGGCCTCGGTTGAGGACGTGATTGTCGGCGCCATTACGCAGTGGGCGGTGTCCCTCGCGGTCAACGAAGCGTTGCTCCGGACCCGGTCGATCGCGCGGCGGCGGGCGATGACCAGCAGCCAAGTCGTGACAGATGCTAGATCCCCGCGGTAGCTGGCAGCCTTTTTCCACGCTTGCAAATACACTTCTTGCACGACCTCGTCAGCTTGCGCGTGGTCACGCAGCACCCGACGAACGGTGCCCAGCACTAGCCGGGACGTGCGGGTATACAAGTCGGCGAATGCCAGCTCGTCCAGCCGGCCCGCGGCTAGCAGCGACGCCAAGGACACCTCCGCAGACGGCGGGCCGGGCACGGTTCGATACATCCTGTCGCCCGGCGCAAAGGACGCGCTGTGCGTGCGGTTCATGCCGTTCAAAGGTCCCCCGACCCAACTCCGGCTCAGCGCCGACCTGAGGGTTGACGCCCCCGGATCATGACAGATCACACACCCTCCTCACCACCTATTGATGACGCTTATCTCTGCAGCCGGTCGCGGCCTGGCTGCCGAGGGTCTTGGTGAAGAGGACGACCTCGGCCACCCCTCCCAGCTTGCGGTTACCCAGCCATATCGGTCGCCGTTCGATCAACCTCCGCACGATCGGATGCCCCGAAGTTCACCCACCAGTCGACACCACCTCTGACCGCAGACTGTCCTTGGCGTCATCTAGTTGATACAGCCGGCAGCGATCTGCTGAGCGGTGCCGGTGGTCGCCGCCGCGGAGGTCGGTGCTGCGGACGTGGGCGCCGTAGTCGGTGCCGTCGCCGGCATCAGCGACTTGACCTGCACGCCGTTGTTGCTCAGCACCAGCGTCACCGTGCTCACCGCAGCCGACTGCTCCATGACAGCCTGCGGAACCTGAGCCTGCACCGCCTTGGCGGCAGCCTCCTGGCCCTTCTGGTTGCGAATGGTGGTCTTGTCCAACACGTCGGAGGTTGCCGCCTTCAGGACCGTCTTGAAGCCGACCTTGCGCAAGGCCGCGGCAGGTGCGCAGGGCGAAGAAGGGCGACGTCAGGCGGCGGTCGGCCGGTTCTGGGCAAAGAAATAGGCCACCGCCGCCCCGGAGGGCCGACGACGGCCTGGAACAAAGTGTCGCTGGTTGCACGGGATTGACCGCGACTTCGGGTGGGTTCGGCGGAGGTAGGTGTAGGCGGTTTCTCGGGAGATCCCGAACTCGCGGGCCAGGGTGCTGACCTGCTCACCGACGGCGGCCCGGCCTTCGAGGTCCTGGGCCTGGGTTGGTGTGAGGGCCAGTTTGCGACCCCGGTAGGCACCCCTGGTCTTGGCCAGGGGTGATCCCTTCGCGTTGGCGTCCGCGGATCAGGGCCCGCTCGAACTCAGCGAAGCCACCCAAGACCGACAGCAGCAGGGTCGCCATCGGGGAATCCTCCCCGGTGAAGGTCAGGGCCTCCCTGACGAAGGTGATCTTCACTCCCTTGCCGGTCAACTGCCGGACCAGCCGGGGCAGGTCATCGAGGTTGCGGGCCAACCGGTCCATCGAGTGCACGATGATCGTGTCACCGTCGCGGACGTAGCCGATCATCGCCGTCAGCTCCGGGCGGGCGGTGTCCTTACCCGACAACCTGTCGGTGAACGTGCGGTCCAGCGCGTGACCGGTGAGCTGGCGGTCGGTGGTCTGATCGGCGGTGAGACGCGGATGTAGCCCACGGTCTGTCCGGGCATGATCATTTCCTTATCCGTAGGTGGGACATGGCTACTGCGGTGGGGAAGCAAGGGGGGATACTTGCCCGGTGACGGACGGCCGGTTCGGGTTCAGCTGGCCGGGCGCAACGTGCATGGGTGGAGCACCACCCGGCTGCCGTACGAGCCCAAAGGGTGGTTGCTGGAGTACCGGGCTGCCCTACGCACCGGGCTGCGGTCTCTCACCCCCGCCGACGGGCTCGGGCTAGTGGCCCGGTACTACGCCCCGGACAGCGCGTTCGTCGACATCGAGAACGTGCTCTGCTACAACCTCGGCGCCAGTTGCTACGCCCACCTGATCGGCGGCGGTCTCCGGCTCACCCGGTACCGCAGCCCCGAGGGGCCGCACCACCTGACCTACCACCTTCAACCGATCGTGGCCGGCGAGATCCCACCGTTCGCGGTGGTGAGTGCTGCGGTACCGCACGGAACTCACTCCGCGGGCCAGTGGTGGTCCCTGCTGCGACCGAACGTGCACCTGAACCAGATGCTGGCGGGGCGCAACTTCGGTATCGAGGTCCACGTCAGCGGCAGCTGGACCTCAGTGCGCTTGCAGCCGCGGTCAAGCCGATGCTCGACGGCTTGGTCGGCGCGCTGCACGCCCACGACCAGTCCCAACCCGGCGAACTCGTCCCACGGCTGGCCACCCTCGGCGACCCGGCCAGCGTGTGGCTGATGCTCTGCGATCGCCGCGAGGCGGCCCTGGGCACCCGCAGGTTGCTCCGACCCCACGGACCCGCCGGAATCGCCTGGAACCCCGCCGACGACCTGTGCAGCGAGATCACCATCATCCGGACATCGCCCCAAGCACACCGAGGAATCCGGGCCGGGCTCTACCCGACCTGATCAAGGCCTCCCCGGCCGAGACGTCCAACTAGGGTCCAGACCTCAGCCCCGAAGAGTCAGGAAACCCGAACGGGTACTCCAAGCTGACACGACTACGAGGTCGGTGCAACGTCAGGTTGGTGTACCCCCAATCGGGTGCCTGCGGGGGTCTTGGGGCCGGCTTTCGCGGGACTGTTCGCGGTGCGGCGGCGGCGACGGGTCATTTCGCTAGCCCGGCGGGAGCAGAATTCGTTCGTGTTGTCCGCGGTCCGTCCACTATGTCGCGGACACCAGGGGCTTCCAAGGACAGCGCGGAGTTGATATGCCTCGGAATTCCTCACCGCTCGTCCTGATCTGCCCGTTGCTCCCGAATGTTGCCCGTTGACCACGGCTACCGGCGGGTGGATTGTGACCAGTATCGCCGCCAGTGAACTGGCGCGGCCGAGCTGAACGGGGTATAAGATGCGCATTCGCAACGCCGCGACGGTGGTGAGTCTTCTCGCTGTCGTCTCGTTCTGCATGCCAGCCGGGGTCGCTGCCGCCACCGGACTGACACCGCAAGCCCGCACTTGGACCGTCCAGGCCGGTGAGGAGACACCCAACCACGCCATCCAGGGCATGGCCTTCCTGCCGGCCAACGTGTTCATTCATCCCGGCGACACCGTCCGGTGGAACGCGAACTCCGCCGAAATCCACACGGTCACGTTCCTGGCCGATCAGACCCTCACCACGCCGCCCCCGTTCAACCCGGGCGACCCGACAATGCTGCTACCCGTCGGTGGAGCCACCTTCCAGGCGGGTACCTACCAGAACTCGGGCCTACTCGCCGACATCGCGCCCGGAGCATTTCCCTTTACGACCAGCTACAGCCTGACCTTTCCCGATACCGGCGACTTCACCTACTTCTGCCTGGTCCACGGAGCGATGATGAAGGGTGTCGTGCACGTAATTGCGCCGTCCGAGCGGTACCCGTTCACGCAGCAGGACTACAACCGGCAGGCGCACAAGACGTCCGAGGCGATCATCCGCGACGGACGCCACCTCGCCGCCACGACGCGCGAGTCAGTGGAACACTCCCGCACGGTGGCCCTCGGAGCTGACGACGGCGTGGCGATGGTCATGCGCTTCATCCGACCCGTCATCACCATCCACGTCGGCCAGCGAGTCACCTTCAAGAACAACGGGATGGCGGCGCCGCACACGGTCACCTTCGGCACGGAGCCGGCAAACTTCTTCGCTCCGTCCGGTGATCCGACCACGTTCGCCGGTGGTGACCTCAACTCCGGCATCGTCGGTCCGGGAGGCTCCTTCACCGTCACCTTCCACAAGGCCGGCACCTTCGCGTACATCTGCGCGCTGCACGACTACGCGGGGATGGTCGGCAAGGTCGTAGTCATCCGCGATCAGCGCGACGACTGATTCCCGCCATCGTGTACCCCCGTGCCGACGGGGCGCACCCCAGGCTGAAGATCGGCTTGCGCTGTTAGCATATTCGAGGCCGGGGGTGGCCCCCAGAGGTGATCGGTTTCTCGGCGCTTAGCACCGTGGGCCGAGATAGCGACTGCTCAACGAACCTTGATCTCCGGGCTAGGGGTTGGATGGATCACGTAATCTGCGAACTGCTTCACCCGGCAGGGTGGGTAGCGGCTTTCTAGATTGCGCTCGAGCGGCCCGCGTTCTGCCGCGCTGTAGTGGTTGATGTCCTGCTCGTCGTGGGTGTCCAGGTTGCTGCGTTCGGGCCCGCTGCGAGCCCGGCATCGGCGGTGACTCACGGCACGCCTGCCGCGCCCGGACAGGACCCATTCGCGGTGAGGCTGACGATGACCCACATGCCCGACATCGCTCGTCGACTCCCCGGCCAAGCCGAAAGTCGTGCCCCTCATTGTTTCCAGACGAATAGCTTTGCCCTTCACTGGGTGATGCGATGCGGACGAGGTCGAATAGCGGACTCAGGGGGAACAGCACCGGCGTCGCAGCGCCTCGCAGAATCGACTGAACCGCCCCGGGTTCGGTAGAGGCTCGCGTTACTTGTTTCCGGCCCCGGCGGGGACGGTCGTAGCGTAGGGCGTCGCCGGGTGGCTTGCCCAGTGGTTGGTCTCGAACTCGGCGGGTGGGATCAGTCCGATCTCGCCG